>CAYUEH010000577.1:0-2294 GCA_964442465.1 uncultured Laspinema sp.
GGTCAAAAAACTTTTTTTGAAAAAGGGGTTGACAAATCCAAAAGAACCGTGCAAGATATAAAAGGCTCAAGGAAAGGGACTGTAGTTCAATTGGTTAGAGCACCGCCCTGTCACGGCGGAAGTTGCGGGTTCGAGCCCCGTCAGTCCCGTTTAAAATATGAATCAGGTTACGCGCCGTGTTTTCCTAATAATAGGGGACACGGCGTGTCTCCTTGCCAACGAAGTGAATTAGAGAAAATAATTGTGACTGTTCGCGTGAGAATAGCTCCTAGTCCGACTGGGAACTTACATATTGGAACAGCCAGAACGGCTGTGTTTAACTGGTTATTTGCCCGGAATCAAGGGGGCCAGTTCATTTTGCGGGTCGAAGATACCGACGAGGAGCGATCGCGCCCTGAGTTCACTCAAAATATCCTGGATGGACTCACCTGGCTAGGTTTGAACTGGGATGCAGGGCCGGTTTTCCAGTCCAAGCGTCTCGACCTCTACCGGGAACGAGTCAAAACGCTCATTGATAAGGGTCTCGCCTATCGGTGTTACACCACCGCCGAAGAACTCGACGAAATGAGAGAAGCCCAAAAAGCCCGGAATGAAGCCCCCCGCTACGATAACCGTCACCGCAATCTAACGGTGGATGAAATCGCCAAATTTGAAGCGGAAGGACGGCCCTCGGTGATTCGCTTCAAAATCGAAGACGATCGCGAGATTGTCTGGAATGACTTAGTACGCGGTGAAGTCTCCTGGCGAGGCAGTGACCTTGGGGGTGATATGGTGATCGCCCGGGGTTCCAGTGGGACCGGAATCGGGATGCCACTCTATAACCTAGCAGTGGTAGTCGATGACATTGACCTGAGAATCACCCAAGTGATTCGCGGGGAAGACCATATTGCCAATACCGCCAAACAAATTCTGCTTTACGAAGCCTTTGATGTCGCGGTCCCGGAATTTGCCCATACGCCGCTGATTTTGGATATTTCCGGCAAAAAACTCTCGAAACGAGATAATGTGACCGGGATTTCCGAATTTCAGGCAATGGGATTCCTTCCCGAAGCCTTGGTCAACTATATGACCTTGCTGGGATGGTCCCCGCCGGATAACCAGGAACTGTTTACCCTGGAGGAAGCGGCAAAGCAGTTTAGCTTCGATCGCGTTAATAAAGCGGGAGCTAAATTTGATTGGGATAAACTGGACTGGATTAATAGCCAATACCTCCACCAAATGTCCCCGGAAAAACTCACTGATCACTTGATTCCAGTGTGGCAACAAGCGGGATATCCCGTCGATCCGGAGGGCAATCGTCCTTGGTTGGAACAACTATCGGCCTTAATTGGTCCGAGTTTAACTCGCTTGACCGATGCGATCGAACTCAGTCGGATGTTCTTTGTGGACGAGGTAGAACTCAGCGATGAAGCGGCAGCCGAACTGGAAAAAGAGGGAGCCTCCCAGGTTCTCGAAGCGGTAATCGGACATTTACAAAGTCACGAAAGCCTAACAGCAGCAGATGCCCAAGACATCATTAAACAGGTCACAAAACAGCTTAATGTCAAAAAAGGGCTGGTGATGCGATCGCTGCGGGCCGGATTAACCGGCGAACTGCACGGTCCTGACCTGATACAATCTTGGGTATTACTTTATCAGCGGGAGCTGGACAAAACGCGCCTGCACAAAGTCTTAAAGGTTGACGAACAAGAGGGTAGTACCTTGACTCAAAATCCTGAACCAGAAACACCCCAAGATAAGATTGTGGCAGAAATTCCTACTTCAGAACCCCCTGTAGACGAAATTCCGGAACCTCCGACTGTCCCAGCGGTGACCACGGGAACCCCCAAAACAGGGGCCACAAATGACCAGTTAGAGCGGATCGGCAAACAAGTTCGCGAAATCCTCTCTTATCTCCCGGATTACGTGACTGGGTTTGTTAAAGACAACCAAAGACCCTTAACCACCGTTGGTTTACTGATTGCGGCTTTGGTGTCCCTCAGAGTATTGGTTGCTGTCTTGGAAGTGCTCAACGGCATTCCCCTAGTACAGCCAACCTTTGAAATCGTGGGTATGGCTTACTCTGGCTGGTTTATTTATCGGTATTTACTCAGTGCAACGACTCGCAAAGAGTTGTCGGTCAAAGTTGAGGAAATCAAAGAACAAATTACCGGGAACCATTCCCCTAATCCCTAACCCATTGGACTGTCGGTTGAGGGTCCCAGCCGTGTCCTGACCCATCCTCAGACTGTCCCCCGGTTCTATTTTGCCTTGTGCATCCAGCGTTTCGTTCCACACACTCCTTTCAGGATGCG
>CAYUEH010000577.1:2394-3797 GCA_964442465.1 uncultured Laspinema sp.
GAACTCAGGATAGGGCCAAATTGTGAAATTGTCTTAACATAACTTAAACTTAAAGAACGGTTTTCCGAACCATTCCGCAAATTGCGGTGTACATGAGTCCTCGGTTTACCTGATTCTGAGCGGATTTTACCGACTTTTACGCGAGTCAGTTGCATCGATCCTGATAATTAAGTTAAATTTGATTAAGATTCTGATCGGGATGGACGGTTTTACTCTATACCGAGACTCCACCCCTAGGGGAGGGGCCACAGATGGAAAAAAGAGAACCCCCCGACTGCCTTCAAGCAACTCGCTTGGGTTTAATTACCCCCAATCTGCTTTTAATCTCATTGTCTGAATTTGTACTAGAGGCCACCGCATCCTATGAAATCTTCCTGGAGAATAATTTTACTGTGGGCATTACCTGCATTAGTAATCGCCTTTGTCGTTTGGCAGGGAGTCTTTTCCTCCCCGTCCATGAATATGGGAAATAATGCCGCCAATACTCGCATGAGCTACGGTCGGTTTTTGGAATACCTAGACGCCGATCGCGTCACCAATGTAGATTTATATGAAGGTGGCCGCACGGCGATCGTCGAAGCCGTCGATCCCGATCTAGACAACCGAGTACAGCGTTTGCGAGTGGATTTACCCGGAAATGCCCCAGAACTGATCGCCCGCCTCAGAGACTCCAATATCAGTTTTGACTCCCATCCCATCCGCAATGATGGCGCAATCTGGGGACTGTTGGGCAATTTAATTTTCCCCGTCCTATTATTGGCTGGTTTATTCTTCCTCTTCCGTCGTTCCAGCAATGTTCCTGGGGGTCCAGGACAAGCGATGAACTTCGGCAAATCCAAAGCTCGTTTTCAAATGGAAGCGAAAACTGGGGTGATGTTTGACGATGTGGCAGGGATTGAAGAAGCTAAAGAAGAACTCCAAGAAGTCGTGACGTTCCTGAAAAAACCCGAACGGTTTACTGCTGTTGGTGCGAAGATTCCTAAAGGGGTGCTGTTGATTGGCCCTCCGGGAACTGGGAAAACTTTACTTGCCAAGGCGATCGCCGGAGAAGCAGGCGTCCCCTTCTTCAGTATTTCCGGGTCTGAATTTGTGGAAATGTTTGTCGGGGTCGGTGCTTCCCGCGTCCGGGACCTGTTCAAGAAAGCTAAAGAAAATGCCCCCTGTATCATTTTCATCGATGAAATTGACGCCGTTGGTCGTCAACGGGGTGCAGGCATTGGCGGGGGTAACGATGAACGGGAACAAACCCTCAACCAACTCCTGACGGAAATGGATGGATTTGAGGGCAATACGGGCATCATTATTATTGCGGCGACTAACCGTCCCGATGTCTTGGATTCGGCCCTGCTGCGTCCCGGTCGTTTCGATCGCCAAGTGACGGTGGATGCACCGGATATCAAGGG
>CAYUEH010000578.1:0-3794 GCA_964442465.1 uncultured Laspinema sp.
CAAGGGCGAAGTACACTAAAGATAAGGTTACAGCCAGGGGATGGGCATATTACTATGTCTTTTAACATCAAGCAAGGCTTATTTCAATTTGATTTCGAGGACCACCATGCCATTTTGGGGGTACCACTGGATGCGGATTTTAATACCATCCGCAAACGCTATATGCTCATAGCAAGGCGACTTCATCCGGACAGTTCTAAAGCAGAAAGTCCGGCGGATAAAAAACTCGCCACTCAGATTTTGTCAAAATTGGCAAATCCGGCTTACAGCAAACTCACCAACGAAAGCCATCGGGCTGAACATGGTGTTTTGCTGGGAATGATGGGCAAACGATTGGTGCAGGAAAAAGACAAAGTTCAACTCAAAAGTGAAGCGGCTCAACAGTTATTAAAGTCCCAAAATCTGGAAACAGACTATCAAGAATCTGTCGCCAAATTGGGGAAACAGGCTTATGAAACTTTGAGTCACACCCTGGAGACAATTGGAGAAATTAGCGAGCTAAATTTAGTCTACCTGCAACGGAAAGAAAGCCAAGGGGAAACCGTGGGCAAGCCTACTTCTGAACAGAAGAAAGCGGGCAAACCTGCTGCCTCTGGGAAAAAGAAAGCCGAAGAGAGTCCAACTCAACAACCTGCGGCAGCGGAAGCGACGGCAGATGCCGAAAAATCCGCTCCCTCAAAAATTGAAAACTATTGCCGTCGGGCGGAAAATTTCATCGCCGGGGGAGATTTTGATGGGGCAGTGAATGAGTTAAAAGAAGGGTTGAAAATTCAACCTAAAAATAGTCGGGCTCATGGATTGCTCGGCCAAGCGTATCTGAAGAAAAATCAGAGTACCCTGGCTAAAGTGCATATCAATCAAGCTCTGAAGTTGAATCCCCAAGAAGAATCAGCTTTAGAGGCGCAAAAAGGACTGCAAAAGCAGATGCAAAAAGCCGCGAAAGAGAAAGACAAAAAATCTCCCTTAGCGGCATTCTTCGGTAGTTTGTTGGGTGGGAAAAAGAAAAAATGATTCATCAACCTCCAGCCGGGGCTAGGGATTTACTGCCCCTTGACGTGACCCAGAAACGCTGGATTGAAAAGCGGCTGCGCCCGGTATTTGAAGGGTGGGGGTATCACCGGATTATCACCTCAACGGTAGAACGGTTAGATACCCTAATGGCTGGAGGCGCGATCGCCCAGTCAACGGTAATCCAACTTCAGGAACGGGAGGAGGATAGCGCCTTGGCCCTGCGTCCCGAACTCACCGCCTCGATCGCCCGCACTGCTGTCACCCGGATGGCAGACACGACGTTTCCTCAACGGCTCTATTACAATGCCAATGTCTTTCGTCGGGGCAAAAATAACTCCCACGGCAGCCAGCAGGAATTTTATCAAGCCGGGGTAGAACTCCTGGGATTGGGCGGATTACTGGCGGATGCAGAAATCTTATTGCTCTTGCAGGACTGTTTGCAGAGTCTGGGACTGCACCAATGGCGGCTGATTTTAGGGGAATCCGGGTTAACTCGCTCCTTACTGCGGATCTTCCCGGACCCCCTGAAACCTAAAGTCCGACAGGCGATCGCCCAACTCGATCGCCTCGCCCTGGAAGCCCTCCCCTTAACCCCTGAACAGCAGGAACGGGCCTTATTTTTGTTAGATCTCCGGGGTCGTCCCGAGGATGTCTTGCAACGGGTAGGTCAATTGGAATTGGACCCCGGGGAACGGGAAACCCTGGAAAATCTCAAATCCTTAATTGACTTGTTAGACGAATCTTCTCCCAGCAACGGGACCACAACGGTCGCCCCCATTCTGGATTTGAGTCTGATTCAACCGATGGATTACTACACCGGCATCGTCTTTGAAGTCGTCAGCGAAACCGAGTTCGGACCGCAATCCCTCGGCCAGGGAGGGCGCTACGATCGCCTCTTAAGTCTCTATCACCCTCAAGGGGAAATGATTCCAGGGATTGGCTTTGCCCTTAAGCTGGAAAACTTACATCAAATCCTGCTCCAAACGGGTCAACTGCCGACGACAACCCCAGTCACTCAGACTTTAGTAGTGCCAACCAATCCTCGTGCCTACGCCGCTGCCTTTGCTCACGCGCAAACCTTGCGTCAGAATGGGGAATATCTCCCTGTAGAACTGGATCTGTCTCCCTACTCCAGTCACTCAGCAGTTCGCCAATATGCACGCGATCGCCGGATTTTCCAAATTGCCTGGATTGAAGGGGATGGGAACGCCGAAATCGAAATCGTCGGATAACCAAACCCGTAACCAGAGCATCTAACGAATCCAGGGTGTGTTCCTAGGGGGAGGAACCCCCACAATGGAATCAATCTGTAGGAGCAGTTAATTCATGATTTGGGTTGCGATTTCGCTCACCATAGGCATTGGCATCGGTATGGGAATTAGCCGAGTGATTCCAGGACTCTCCCTGGCGATCGCTCGTAAATTCCAGCCTCCCAACCCAAGCCGGGACAGATCGGGGTCCTTTGAACCGCAGTTCCTGAATCTGATCGCCCAAATGGATGTTGGGGTCGTGTTGACGGGACCTAAAGCCGAGGTCCTCGTCACCAACCCCGTTGCCTTGACTTTGCTGAGTCTGGATGAAGCAGCAGTCATCGGCAAACCCTTATTCGATCAGCATCCTCATCTGTTGCAAGAAGACTGCACCCCCTTTGCACCGGGGAAATGTCCGGTGATGCAGGCGATCGCCACTCAATCCCCCACTCAAGTGATCATCGGCATCGGAATTCTTCCTCAACTCACTCCCAATCCCAGTGGCATCCCGGACTCCCCCCTCTACTGTAACGGGGAACTCGATTGCGATAAATGGTTGCTGGTGAATGCCAATCCGCAAATCGCCTCCAATGGCGAAGTCGAACAGGTCCTCTGTACCTTTAGCAATATCACGGAACAAAAACGCGCTGAAGCCTCCTTGCGACGACGGGAAAATCGCCTGCGTCAATATAGTCGGGTCCTCGCCGAGTTGGCCAAAAGTCCCAGCCTCAATCAGGGGGATTTGCAAGCCTCCCTGGAACAAATCACTGTTGCGGTCACCCAAACCTTAAACGTAGAACGGGCCAGTATCTGGTTATATACGCCAGACCACAGTGCCATTCGCTGTATCGAACTTTACGAACGCTCCCCCCAGAAACATTCTGCCGGAATCGAACTCACTGCCATTGATTACCCGGTGTATTTTCAAACCATCGAACAGGAACGAATTGTGGCGGCGGATCAGGCTCAGGAAGACCCCACAACTCGGGAATTTACTGAGGGTTATCTGATTCCCTTGGGGATTACCTCCATGTTAGATGCACCGATTCGGGTCGGGGGAGAAATGGTGGGGGTTGTCTGCCTGGAACATATTGGTCCCCCTCGCCAATGGCGGGTAGAAGAGGAAAACTTTGCCGCCTCCCTAGCTGATTGTGTCGCCTTGGGGTTAGAAGCCAGCGATCGCGCTCAAGCTAGACTCAATTTAGAAAAAGCCCTCGATCGCCTGCAAGCGGTGTTAGATACCGTCCCTGGATGTGTTTCTTGGATTGGGTCAGATTTGCACTACCTCGGGGTCAATCGCTATCTGGCGAATCTATTTGGGCGATCGCCTTCCGAGTTTGTCAATCACCCAGTAGGATTTCTGCAAACCCGCAAAGAATTTCCCAACTTTTTACAGCAATTTTTTGAAAGTTCTTGTCATAAAACTACCGCCGAAGTTGGCTTAGATATTGAAGGAAATATTCGTCAATATTTGGTGGGAGTCGAAAAATACAATCAGGGAAAATCAGCAGTTTGTGTGGGAATTGATATCAC
>CAYUEH010000579.1:0-1800 GCA_964442465.1 uncultured Laspinema sp.
AATAATAGAAAGTCAAAAACCTCTTCAATGACGATATCAGGAGATTGTTCAATTTCGTGAATCAGTTGTTCTTTTATGGTCATAAATTTGTGTTTTTTGATTTAAGCATCAGTTATCATCTTAAATAGTATAACTTATAAAAAAACCGGGTTTCTAGCCTCTCCAACTTCGGCAAATTCACCGTGCCCTGCACCCTAAAGGGTGGGGCTACACGAACAAAGCCCGCCTGCGCGGGCTAATCTCAGGAAATCGACTTTTACCAACCGGATTTGGTATGACTTCGGCAAAGAAGAAACCGGGTTTCTTTCCTAAATCTGTTGCAATTAAGCAAAATTTAGGCAGAAACCCGGTTTCTTGTTCCTTGAGTTCTCTAAGCGGCGAGAACTGGGGCACTCATCGGAACAACAGGTTCCGACAGGAGTTGGTTATAAACGAGGGCGAGTCGATTGGCGACACTCTCCCAGCTAAAGGCTAATTCTACTCGCAGGCAACCGGAACCTCCGAGTTCATCGCGCCATTCGGGATTGCTGAGGATCCGGTCGATCGCCTTCGCAAAGGCCCGTTCATCTTTCGGAGGGGCCAAGAGTCCGGTGATTTCCGGGACGACGGTGAATTTTAATCCACCCACATCGGAGGCAACCACAGGAGTCCGACTTGCCATTGCTTCGATCGCCACTAATCCAAAGGGTTCATAGTGACTGGGGACGACGCAGACATCGGCGGCAGCATAGTACAGATGCAGGTTTGTTTTGCCTAACTGTCCGGGGAAGGTGGTAATGTCATCAATTCCCAGTTCTTTGACGATGCCATGAATGCGATCGCGTTCGATGCCATCACTCTGTCCGGGACGATAACCGCCTCCGATAATCAGTTGCAGTTTGTCGCGATCGCTCTCTAATAAGCTAGACTGTCCAACTGCACGCACTAGGGTCTCGATTCCTTTACGGCGATCGAATCGACCCACATAAAGCACCACTTTCGCATCGGGTTTAATCCCTAATTCTGCGCGTGCTTCGGCCCGACTGACACTGCCAAATCGGTTGATATCCGTCCCACAGGGAATCACTTCGATTTCCCCCTGGGTTGAGACCAGTTTCCTCATGTGTTGTTGTTCTTGAGGACTGGTAGCAATGATGCGATCGGCAGTTTCCAGACAGGCTTTTTCCGTTGCCAGTCGGGTAGTGGCGATCGCCGGTTTATCAGTGATGGATTGATACTTAACAACACCCAGGGAATGATAGGTATGCACCAGTCGCAGCGGTTGATGCTTGGATAGTTCCATTCCCACCCACGAAGATAACCAATAATGGCTATGAATCAGGGAATATTGAATACCTTCTCTGCTTTGGAATTCCTGGAACGCTTTCACAAACTCAGGCAGGTATCCAAATATTTTATCTCGACCAATAAACCTCGCTGGTCCTGCACTTAGGCGGATAGTTCGACAATCGGGATGATGATTCACAATTGCCGCTTGTTCGGGATGATTTCGGCGGGTAAACATATCCACCTTCCATCCGAGTTTGGCAAGGGCCAAGCCGACTTGGAGAACGTAAACGTTTTGGCCTCCGGCCTCTTCCTTACCGATTTCTGCGGCGGGGTCGCCCGTAACAGAAATTAAAGCAATCCGATTTTTGTTTAGGTTTAGCATAACTTTGATCTTCACCTCATGCCTTGTTAGTTTGCTGAATTGCTCAATGGGGTTCATGCCATGAGGTTCAGACAAACCGAACAAATTACTCGTCTAAGGACACTAATGAGATCGCGCAAATGAATAAAGTTTACCGATCTTTCAGTCTC
>CAYUEH010000579.1:1900-3793 GCA_964442465.1 uncultured Laspinema sp.
GATTGGATTACGAACACAATTACCGCTTTTAACTATTGGGGCATTGCTTTGTTGATGTTCCTAGAAAATATTATTCCGCCCATTCCTTCGGAACTAATTATGCCCTTGGCTGGATTTACGGTTACCCAAGGTAAACTCACTTTTTGGGGGGTATTAGTTGCTGGAACGGTCGGCTCTCTTTTGGGTGCTTTACCTTGGTACTATGGGAGCAGAAGACTGGGAGAGAATCAATTAAAAAGATGGATAGACAGACATGGGAAATGGCTAAGATTGACGACTGAAGATATTAATAAATCTCAAGTTTGGTTTAGAAAATATGGGGGACCCGTTGTTCTATTTGGACGGCTAATCCCGGGTATTCGCACTTTTATTTCGGTTCCGGCGGGTTTGCAAAGGATGCCCTGGTTTGAATTTTTAGGTTACTCGTTGATTGGGTCACTCTGCTGGAATCTTTTGCTGACTTATGCTGGCTTTGTGTTGGGCCAGAATTATGGGCTTGTCGAGAAGTATTTAGGTCCTGTTGCGGCAGTTGTGCTGGTTGGGTTGGCTCTTTTCTTCATTGTCTGGGTGGTTTATCGGAAAAGACAGGAGCAGTAACTGGATTTTTGCCGGATTGAATCGGACGGGTGTGGAGTTGACTAGGCTCAACCCAAGGGACAGAGCATCTGGATGAGGGAAAAATGTAGCTACAAGCCGAGGGGTTCAGGGACCCTTGGGAAGTTTAACGGACGATCGCCCGTTCCTGGTATTTCCTTGTCTAGAAGTCAGGGGGTGTGATATATTAATTGATTGTGCCGAATTAATGGAAGTCCATGCCTAAACTGAAAACCAGAAAGGCTGCTGCCAAGCGCTTTAGAGCCACAGGCAGTGGTAAGATCAAGCGTCGGAAAGCCTACAAAAGCCACCTACTCGAACACAAATCGGCTACTCGCAGAAATCGCTTGTCCAAGAGCGCCCTTGTCAGCGAGCAGGATGAAAAAAACGTGCATTTAATGATGCCGTATTTGTAAAAAGCTAGAAGCTCGATTTGTGGCGACAGAAGTCAGATAGCTTCACACCTCCGAAGGTCGGATCACCTCTGACTTCCTAGCCCGGTAGCGGGGGTAAAACCCCTCTCCAATCGAGGGAATGGATTGATTGCTCAGATTTGTACAAATAAAGGAAAGTAACCATGACACGGGTAAAACGCGGGAACGTTGCGCGCAACCGCCGCAAAAAGATACTGAAAATGGCCAAGGGATTTCGGGGTTCGCACTCGAAACTCTTCCGGACAGCTAATCAGCAGGTGATGAAAGCCCTGCGGAATTCCTATCGCGATCGCCGCAATCGCAAGCGTGATTTTCGCCGTCTGTGGATCGCCCGGATTAACGCCGCCTCTCGGATGCATGGCATGAGCTACAGTCAATTGATTGGCAATCTCAAAAAAGCCAATGTTCAGTTGAACCGCAAAATGCTCTCTCAAATGGCAATTTTAGACCCGGCGAGTTTTGCCAAAGTTGTAGAACTGGCCGCTCAAGCCAAATCATAAATGATGATGCAGCCAGAGGGCAAAAGGATCAAGGGTTTTTTGCTTGTTGTTGCCTTTTGCCTTTGGCCCTGGGGCCAAGTTGGGAATGCGGCGGAATTGGCCGAAATTCAGCAACGGGGTCAACTGATTGTGGCGGTGAAGGATAACGTCCGCCCGATGGGATTTACAGAGGGTAGCGGCAATCTGCAAGGGTTTGAAATTGATATTGCGCGACGGTTAGCCCAGGAGTTGCTGGGGAGTCCCGAGGCGGTGGAACTGGTCCCGGTGGAGAATCGCGATCGCCTTGCGGTGGTGATGTCCGGTGAAGTGGATCTGGCGATCGCCCGAGTGACGGCAACGCCATCGCGATCGCGGGTGGTTTATTT
>CAYUEH010000580.1:0-3786 GCA_964442465.1 uncultured Laspinema sp.
AGGTCATCTAGTAGACTCAAACGGAAAGGGCCGGTTGCTGCGATCGCAGCAACCGGCCCTTTCCTTATCTTTAAGGTTTTATGTTTAGGGTCTTTATATTGGCTGACCCCATTTGAACTTTATTGATTTGATTATGACCGGAATTTTTGCCGATCTGGAATTTCGTAATCTTTTCTTTAGATTTATACTCAGGGGACCACTCGGGGTTTTTAAAAAAGATTTAATTATAAGCGCTATTGACCTCAATAGATAGTCCTGTTGAGATTGTTTTACCTCACCGGCAACTGTTAGAAAAATTAGATATTCTTATCGAGGGATCAGAAACATTAGAGAAAAAACCCCCGGGGGAGCATTAATAGCGATACGCAAGAAGAAGACTTCATTCCGACCCAATGCTTCCCAACCCGGTAGAGTAAAAGGGCGATCGTCGTCTCGACGGGAGCAGAACAATCGAGGGGTTTCGGCGGCTTCAGTCGGACTTTTCTAACCGAAAGAGCCACACCATTAGGGCGACAACTCCCAGTTGCAGAGCAAAATTAGGCAGGGCCGCGCCCACTTCACGACCGGCTAATAGTTGCGCCAAAAACACAAAAGCGCCAATGCCACCGGAGGCTCCGCAGACCACATAAACAAATTTACGCAGTCCCTTATAGGGCGCAGCCGCCTCAGCCCTTAACCGAGCATATTTTTCCGGGGGGAGGGATTGTTTACCCCGGGGTTTAGGGTTGCCAGAACGAGGGCGGGTGGGTTCAGAACTGCGGGAGGACTCAGTAGGGGAATTGGGAGTTTGATCGGCCATAAGACTCACAAAAATAGAGGGTGGAGGTTCACCTTTCCATTATCCGAAACAATGGGGAACTCGGAACCCCAGGGGGCAAGAGTGGGTTTTTTACTTCCGGTCCCCGGACCTTGCCAAGGGGAAGGGATCGGAAGGAAGCCAAATCCCCCTGAACCTCAAAACCCTAGTCTTGTAAGCCCTTGAGAGTGCGGGGTTTTTAGGCTCCACCTTGAGGGAATCCGCATCTTTGTCAAACACCCACTGATCCCCTAAAACTCCTTTCCCGGGAGAATTTGTGATTGGGGTTATCGGGGAGGGTAGATGAATCGGTAAGATGGAATCGATCCCCCGGCGTTTTTCACAGCGTACCTCTGCGACAGGTAGCGGGTTCACCCCCTGTCAAGTCGCAGTGGGATGATCATGAGCGATCGCCCGGGCGGTGTCTGACCAGCATTTATATTGAGGACATGGATATCGCAACAGAGAATGCTGCAACAATTGCTATCGTGTTTGTCGCCCTTGGAATCTTGGGGTGGGGATATTATCGCGCTAGGGATTTCGGAAAACTTGGCATCTTAGCCTGGTTACAGTCTGCGGTACTAATGTTCCCTTGGCTGTTGTTCTTTGGCTTATTCTCCGCCGGAATCTACTTGAACTTAGTGGGGATTCTGCTGCTGGTTCTCGCCTCTGCGGGTTTGTACATCTATCTTGGCAAACAACTGAGGGCAGCGGGTCAGGAGGAGGTCCTGCGAGAACGGGCCGCCAAACGCTTGCAGTCCGATCAGACTTCTGTGGGGGCCGACCCAGAAAACCCCAGGAGTCCCGGTGTGGAAGACCCACTCAAGACGATCGCCCCGGAGTTTGTCAGAATTCCAGAAGAAGACCTCAAAAAGATCCAGGGGATTTTTGGCATCGATACCTTCTTTGCCACCGAAACCATTTCTTATCAAGAGGGGGCAATTTTTAAAGGGAATCTGCGCGGGGATCCAGATGAGGCTTACGATCGCCTCGCCCAGACCCTGCAAGAACGGATGGGCGATCGCTATCGGCTGTTTTTAGTCCCCAATCCTGACGAAAAACCCGTGGCGATCGTCTTACCCAGTACCTCCGACCCCAAACCCACCACCCGAGGACAAAAAATCCTCGCCGTGGTGTTATTAGTCGCTACCATGATCACCAGTTTAGAAACCGCTGGATTATTCCTGGGATTCGACTTCTTTACCAATCCCCAACGCCTTGGGGAAGTGTTCCCCCTAACCTTGGGAATCTGGGCAGTCTTGCTTTCTCATGAAATGGCCCACCGAATTATCGCCCAGAAAAACAACGTCCGCTTAAGCTGGCCCTTTTTCATCCCCACTTGGCAAATCGGTTCCTTTGGGGCAATCAATCGCTTTGAAACCCTCTTGCCAAACCGAACAGTATTATTTGATGTGGCCTTTGCCGGACCTGCTGCCGGTGGATTAGTCTCTCTGGCAATGTTAATCGTGGGTTTACTCCTGTCCCATGAAGGCAGCTTGTTCCAAATTCCGGCAGAGTTTTTCCAAGGGTCTGTGTTAGTCGGTACTTTAGCAAAAGTTGTGCTGGGTTCAGCATTGAATCAACCCTTGGTCCCAGTTCATCCGATGATGGTGATGGGTTGGCTAGGATTAGTGATTACCGCCCTTAACCTCCTGCCTGCGGGTCAACTCGATGGGGGCCGGATTGTCCAGGCGGTCTATGGACGGACCCTTGCCGGACGGGCGACGATCGCCACGGCTATTGTCCTAGCGATCGCTGCCTTCTTCAATCCCCTGGCCTTATATTGGGCGATCGTGATTCTCTTCCTCCAACGGGGTTTAGAACGCCCTAGTTTGAACGAAATTAAAGAACCCGATGATGCCCGGGCAGCCTTGGCTTTGTTGGCCTTATTTTTGACGATCGCCACCTTACTCCCCCTGAGTACCTCCTTGGCCGGTCGTTTAGGAATTGGCGGATAATAATAGAAAAAGAAAGCCAAAACATAGGACCACAGAACAATACTGAGGTCCTCGATACCGTAGAAGTTAGAAACCGGGTTTCTTGAAAAAATCTTTACGTCATGAGCAACAAGTTTGGGCGAGAAACCCGGTTTCTTGTTCTCTTTTTTTTAAAAAACCACCCGATCTCGTTCCCGCTTTCCTTTTCTTGTTTTACCCCCCCCCTTTAACATCATGAGTGCTCGACCCCAGATATTACTTGTTTTTGATACAACCTCTCTGTTAGCCGGTGATACCAAGGTTTGGAAAGATTACAAACGGGTGGGGAGTTGTTTCGTCCCCACCGTTGTTTTTGAAGCCATGCAGAATTTCGCCGATCGCGCTGCTGAACCGGGACAGGAGAAGACGGCAAAAGAATTTATAACATTTTGGCCTAAAAGTGGCTGGCAGCAAACCACCGCCACCGCCACCCATCGCAAGTTAACACCGCAGGAAGGGGCATCCTTGAGTTTCAGTGCCAGGTTAAGTTTAGAGATAGCCCAGGCTGCTTATGGTGTGGCCCTAGAACGGTCCGATGCGATCGTTGTCTTTGTCTGTAATGGACAACCCCTACTCAAACGGATCGCTGCCTTACGCCAAGATAATCTTTGTGGGATTACCTCGGCGAAGTTGTTACAGTGGTCTCGGGCCCAAAAAGAACCGGAGGTGGTGACTCAGCAGGTGGAGAGATGGGAACACCGCGATGACTCCTCCGGAATGAGTACCGCCTCCAAAGTGCGATCGCCCTCCAAAGTCCACAAAAAAGCCTCCGCCGCCCGCAAACCCTCCGCCGGGCGTCCCAAACCTATCCCCATCCAGGAAGAAATCATCGATGATTCGGCTTATGCACTCCAAAATCGCCGTGGCGGATTTTACGTCAAACCCAAGCAAACCAATATTTTCGCTCAGTTCAGTACCGCACTTGTCGCCCTAGTCATGGCCGCATTTATGATCACAGTCCTCGGCGTGATGTGGAAAATGGTCTTTCCCGAAACCTTTAACCCCTTTTGGCAA
>CAYUEH010000581.1:0-3782 GCA_964442465.1 uncultured Laspinema sp.
AGCGATTGACTGCATCATAATACGCGGCTATTGCTCTCGGTTCAGTTGCATTAGCTCTTGCTGAAGCGGTTCTCGCTTTTTCTACTTGTTGTACAAAAGTTGAATCATCCCCGATTGGGTTAACCATAAATTTCCTCCCATCTGTGGGCCAGTTCTTGCTGATTTTCTATAACAATTTATGGCGCTCTTTTTAGGTCTCTATTACTCAGTGAATTAGCTGGCGAGTCCCATTAGGGCGAGCGCTCGGTAACTGCATCCTAGATAATCTTTAGCAGGGACAGCTGGTTCCAATCAATACAGAGGTCTCCCCCCATCATAACTTCGACCCAGCAAGGAGTCCAAGGGGCGGTTGCGAGACTTAGGCATTTTGTTACAACGAGAGCGGGTCAAGTAACCCCCCCGATTTTTTGGCTCCCGCTGGCCAGGTTGTGGTCGTTACGTTACACCCTGTACCATTTGGCCGTATTCAGTAGTGCATTATTCTCCCCAGTTTTTTAATCACATTCCGGCGATTCCCCCACAATATTTCCCCAGCTTGGACCCTGACCCACCACCCCTCAAAGTTGCCCCAGTATTTCCCCGACTTGGACCCTGACCCACCACCCTCAAAGTTGCCCCAGTTCACCCGAGTTTTCTGCAAGGCTCTCGTGAATTTTCCCCGGTCATTTCTGCACAACTCCCTGGTCCTGACTCAACCCCCTCCATCGTTTCAATGTTGACATTATTTAATTACTGATTCCCAATGATTTTTCCCTCCTAGAGAGGGATTTTCGTGATTTTCCATAAAGTTGTGGTTCTTTCTGTTCCGACACTGTAGGCACAACGTAGGCACGAATATTAAAGTTTATTACAATTGCCGTGGATACAGATTAGCCGACAGATGTTGCTATTTCCTCTAAAAATCCCTCTCACAGAGGGAGTTTTTCAGCCAAATCTTGCCTATCCCGCGCTGGCCCGGTTCCCCCTGGTTGGCCCACACTTGGCCCCCGGGTTTTTTCATCTCCCCGGGCAGAGCAATGGTATGTCATTGTGCCTACAGATTTTTTGGAGTGTTTTCCAGTTTGCAGGCATCCCTCAAACACCTGAGTTAATTTGTTTACCCCCATTTGACGATTTTAGGTCCGATATGCTATGCCAAAAACGCCGATGCTTCAAGGAAAAGACAGGTCTTTTTAGTCTCTAGTTTGCAGCTACAATTGAACCAAATAATTTAACAATTGCTGTACCCACCAACGTAGCAAAGCATCCCTGAGAACAGATGGAATCCCCCGGTTGCCGATCGCACCCCCGGTCTGGATGAGGGAATCCCAGGTTGGCGATCGCATCCCTGGCCTGAATGAGGGAATCCCAGGTGGCGATCGCACCCCCGGTCTGGATAAGGGAATCTTCGGTTGCCCGGAGCATCAAGAGCCTGGATGAGGGAATCCCAAGTTGGCGATCGCATCAAGAGCCTGAATGAAGGAATCCCCGGTTGCAAAGCGCATCCTTCAACTCACTAGCGTTCATCACAGTGAGGACCATTGGAGCTTTTAGGGTTTTGGAGAACCATTACCGAAGCTATTTTCTCCTTGACCACCGTTCCAAATACTCGGGTCAAAAATAATCCCCAAACAGCCAGAAAAGGCGCTATAGCTAACCTCTCTCTCAACCATCTTGTAGCCACGGTTCCTCTAAAACCCCTTTGAATTATTTTTATTCCTCCCAAAACAGTTCCCTTGCTCCCACTCAATTACCCCACGGTTTCAAGGCTGATATTGTTAAATTACTAATGGATGATTAGTTTTTCCTCGGTAGAGAGGGATTTTTGTGATTTTCCCGGTGGCTGTCATCCCCATTGTTTCGACAATGTAGGCACAATTATTACATATTGTTACAATTGCCGTCGATACAAACCAGCTTACAAATGTTGCTATTACCCCAAAAAATTCCTCGGGGGGGAGGGATTTTTTAGGCTAAATCTGGTCTATCCCGCCCTAGCCCAGTTATCCCCTGTTGGCCGACAATTGCCCCACGGTTTTCTTACCATCCTCCGGTAGAGCAATGGTATGTCATTGTGTCCACAGTTTTTTTGGGGGGTTATCGATTCCCTAACCACCTTGACCTACCCTCATGCAGCAATTTTCGGCTGATTTGACGATTTTATGAGGAAATGCTAGACCTCAATTCCCCACTATTCCTGGATTAAATCTTCACCCCATTTTTAGCGATGTTGCCACGATTAGGCAAAGGTTTTTAGAAGGTGCGTCGGAACAATTATGGCAATACTTGTTATCAAGGGATTTCCCGGCCTCTATCAAAACCCCTTAAAAATCTTTCCCAGGTTAGAGAACTCAACCCCTGCCAATTTTTACCCTGAAAAGTGGGGTTGACCATCCTAGCCATCATGATTGGGAAAGTTACCAAAGGAAATAATTTCACGGGCCTCCTGAGCTATGTCCTCGACAAACCTGGAGCCAAATATATTGGGGCCAGTCAGCTTTCAGGTGAACAGTCCAGCCAATGGGCTGCTCAATTCATGCGGGTTGCCGCCAAACGACGCCGCACGGAATACCCCGTGGCCCACTACAGCTTTAGCCCCCCTCCCAATCAGCCAATGGCGGACGAGACTGCCTATCGGTATGCTCAAAAGTTTTGTCAGCGCATGGGCCATGAAAACTGTCAGTGGTTGTTGGTGCGCCATACCGACACCAAAACCGAGAACGGCGAAGACCGGGACCATTTTCATTTGGTGGTGAACCGGGTGACGGTAGATGGGACTCGCACGGTCAGCAGCTTCAATGACTGGTACCGTTCCCAGGCCGCCCACCGAGAACTGAGTGAAGAGTTTGATTTGGAGCGCGTCCCCTCAGTCTGGGAGACAGATCGCCGCAACCCCTCCACCGGCCAAATCAGAAGAGTCCGTCGCCAACAGAAAGAATATCAAGCGGGAAAACGCTCAACACCCGCCGACCCGATTATCCTGACTGAACTCCAGGACCGGATTGATAAGTTCTGCCAGGACCGGCCCAGATTACCCGAGTTGGTGAGACGGCTGCGAGCGGATGGGGTGAACGTTCGGATTCAGCCTGCTTCCAATGGAGGGCTGGCAATTTCTTACCAACTTGGCTCGGTTGCTGCTGCGGGAAGTTCGTTGGGTCGCGCCTATACGGTACTCGGATTACAGCAGCGACGGGGCGTCTCTTATCACCCGGGATATGACAACCCGGTTCTCAAGCTGCTTTTAAAAGAACAGTGGTATGAGCGGGCCTCTTTTGCTAACCCGGGCGATCGCCAAGGAAACCCACACAAACCTACATCAACCGCACATCCGTTATCCCCCACGTCACCAGGACCAACTCCAGGCGATCGCCACCGAACCCAACAAAACCCCGGATCAACCGCACCAGAATTATCCCCTACGTTATCTGGACCGACTCCAGGCGATCGCCAACTTGCCCCCAAAAACCCAGTGTCAACCGGACCCGAGTTATCCCCTAAAGCATCAGCATCAACCGCTCAGTCCAAACCCGACATCTTGAATGAGGAGGAATATCGGCAATGGTCTGAGCAGGTTGCGCCCGTCCTCGATGCTTATCTCCAGCACCGAGGGATTCCAGTTATCGAAGGCAACCGCTTCCGGACTTACAAGCGGGGTCAATACCTCGTTTTGGAATATCGGGATGACTCCAGAACACTGATGATTGCCCGTAACAGTGACTCGGGTTCCTGGGAGATTCCGAACTGTTTCGCGGTTAAGCGGACCACTGCGGAGCACATTTTGTCACAGTCACTCCCGGCCATGC
>CAYUEH010000582.1:0-1326 GCA_964442465.1 uncultured Laspinema sp.
AATTTAATTCTCGGGCTAATTCTTCGGGAGTTTCCGGTAGGGTTTGCAGCCATTCGATCGCTTGTCGGTAAAACAGCGCCGCCTCCTGATTGGCATAATTATATAAGGCTTGTTCTCCCGCTTTCTCTAAATAGGCGATCGCCTTTTCGGCAACCTCTGCCTTACTCCAGTGATGAGCCAGGGTGGGGTAAAACGGGCCTAAATCATGGCTGTAAACCCGTTCGTACCACTGCGCTACTGCCTCATGAAGCTGTCGCCGTTGGGCAAATAGCATCAAATTGTACGCCACTTCCTGGGTGATAATATGTTTGAAAATATAGGAGCGTTCTAATTCTGATTGTTCTCGCGGCGTCATATCCAAGCGATCGAGCGCATCCAGATACAAGGCAATCTGATCTTTATCCTCGGCGATGGGATGAATGTCCTGCACCACGGATTCGGCAAACACTCGCCCAATCACACTCGCCACTTTCAGGGTCAGTTCTTGTGCCGCAGAGAGGCGATCGATCCGGGTGGTGACAATCCCTTCAATCGTATTCGGCAAATTTAAAGCGTGTAAATCCTCCACCCCGGGCGCTAAGGTACAAGTGCCATCGTCAATCAGAATCAAGCCTGAATCGCGCAAAGCATAAGCCAGTTCCTCGGTAAAAAAGGGATTACCTTCGGCTTGAGAACCGATGAATTGTGCCACGGCATCGGGAAGGTGAGCAACCCCGAGACGCAGGCAAGCCAAGGCGATCGCCTCTTCCGTCGGCAAGGCATTCAAGGGGAAATGTTCGGTATAGGGATTGCCCAGTAATTGCGCGTATTCTGGGGGACTGTCATCCCCCATCGGACGAGTGGCGATCGCCATGAATAACGGCGTTACCTGCTCACTCACTTGCAGAGTCAACGCCCAAGAAGCCGAATCCAACCAGTGCGCGTCTTCAATAATCAGTAATTTAGGCGATCGCCGCGCCGAATCTTGCACCAGTCTCACCAACAAATCCCGCGTCTTTGCCGAACGGACATCCGGGCTTAATTCTTTAGTGACATCGGTTTCCGGCAACTCCAAGGAAACCACAGCATTGAGCAAGGGGGCGAGTTCCCACAGTTCCGGATCGTCGGACAGCAAATCTCGCACTTGCTGGCGGCGCGCTTCTCGCTCCGTGATAAAATTCAAATCTAACAGTTGACTAAAGACCGATCGCCAAGCATAATAGGAGGTAGATTTTTCCACGGGTTCCCCTGCCGCGATTAGGTAGGTAATCTGTTCTGCCTCAGCGCGATCGAGCAAATCAGAAATCGCTCGGGATTTGCCGATACCCGGTTCTCCTGATATAATTG
>CAYUEH010000582.1:1426-3777 GCA_964442465.1 uncultured Laspinema sp.
AGCAAATCAGAAATCGCTCGGGATTTGCCGATACCCGGTTCTCCTGATATAATTGCCACTCCATTTTCACCCTGGCGCAATTTCTCCAATTTATCCGCCAGAGACTGGCGCAATTTTTGCCGTCCCACCATCAAATCACCCGGGGATTTGTTCAATTCCCAACCGGGTCGTTCTGTGCCAATTACTTCTAAGGGTCGATAGATTTTGACTGGCGCTTTTTTCCCTTTAACTTGAATTTTGGGCAAGGATTGAAATCGAATTCGCCCTCGTCCCGATGCCAGGGATTTTGTGGTCAAATCACAGAGAATTTCATCGGTAGCTGCCTGCATTAGTCGCGCAGAGAGATTCACGACATCGGCAATGGCGGTGAATTCTCGCCGCACTTCGCTGCCTACGGTCCCGCAGTACGCCCTTCCCGTGGTAATTCCAATTTTGGGATGCCATCCCCAAGCGCGCAACTGTTCGCGAATTTCTATCGCTGCCAATACACCCCGTTCGGCATCATCTTCGTGGGAAAATAATGGCAGTCCAAACACAGCAATTAAAGTGCTGCCTTTGTCATCCACGAGGAATTTATTTACAGTGCCTTCGTAGCGGGCTAATAGGGTTTGAATTAAGCCGACAAATTCATGAACTTTGGCTAAAGCATCGGGGCGATTGTAATCTAAACCGGGCAAATTGAGAAAGATGACGGTAACTTGACGCAGTTCCCCCAACCATTCAGTTTGACTCGCGGCGAGTCGAGCTTTGACGGAGGCATCTACATAGCAACTCACGGCTGCCGCCAGTTCATCGGGTGAGGTGAGGGAAACGAGGTTACAAGTGCGGTTAGGGATGGGGATCTGTTCGGCAATTGCGCCATCGAGTCGGATATTTCCTGATTCTACGGTGGTCCCGATAAAGCGATCGCGAATTAATGCCCAACCTTGAGGCGAGATACAGACTTCCCCTTTTTGTGCGGCAACTTCTGCACTCGCCATCTGTGCCAGAGGTTCCCCAGCGACAAGGAATTCCCAGCGATCGCCTGACCCCCCAACGTGCAATCCCATCATTTCCCCAGCGGCAATCCCCAGATGCAGGGTGAGGTAAATATCATCGGCGATATAAGTGCGGAGGTTTTGCAAAATGTCTAAGGAACATTGAGCAGCACGGGCGGTTTGGGTCGCTAAATCGTCGTCAGGGGCAATCCATAAGGCTAACATGGCATCCCCAGCAAACTTAACGATATCCCCCCCGCGATCGCTAATCAAGGCAATTAATTGTCCGAAATAGGCATTCAGATGCTTCGTGAGTTCTTCCACCCCCGAGGCCCCCCGTTCTGCCAATCGTTCCGTCAGGGCCGTAAACCCGGAGATATCGGCAAACAGCACAGCAGCCGGGAATTTCTCCAGCAGGGGCGTTTGGGGAATTTCGGCATGGGCTAAACAGCGATCGACCAAATGTGCGGGAACATAGCTGCACAGGGTTTGCACCACCGTTGCCGTCACCGGATTGTGATCATGGGTACTCAAGTTGACATCTTGAGAATTTTCTAGGTTCGTTACCGAAATGTCCTGGCCTTGCACAGATTTTCTCCCTCACTTCAACGGTCTCCGTACCGATGCACCCTAGGTTGAGTCAAAATTTTTCTGATTTGGGGATAGTATCGGAAGAGTCGGGGCGATTGCGGTGTAATGGGCTACAAAACTCTCAGAATTTCGCTGGCAGCAGATCATTTTTGGGTGCGATCGGATCGGGACTTATAAAACTGAGGAAATAGGAGTAAAGTGAACAGTGCTTCACTTGGGTGTTGAAGGGATTAAACCTATTTTTAAAACGATCGGCAAAATCCTACACTTGCTCAAGTGAGAACGAAAAATCACCCCAAAAAAATACACCCAGAATCAGATTAGGTGACTCAACTTGAATGGATTAGGCGTGATTATTTTGGAGGGATTATAGCAGTCCTAAATCAGTTGTGTCATGGGTCCCAACCTGATTCCTGTGGAGTGCGGTAAGCACCAGCTATGCCGCAGGCTTTGCATCGAGCTTCCCTATTTTTGTTACAAATCCTGCAAGGATTGCTATAGTCTTTTCACTGTCCAGTCTTTTTATTGCAGTCCGGTAATTCTTGAGTCACGGTTTCTCTCTAGCCAGTCTAAATCAGTTTGACAATGGCTCCAAGCCTTTTGGTCTTGTAGTGCGTAAAGCCTAAGCGCTTGCGCGCAGCCGGCAGCCAACGCTTATCCCTTAGGGTGTGCGCGGTGACCCAACATCTTGCTCGCTATCTTGATGCCAGAATGATTTAGGTCCGCTATATAATTATCTAACAGAAATTTTGAATTTAAACAATACCATAAACAGATCAAAAA
>CAYUEH010000583.1:0-3766 GCA_964442465.1 uncultured Laspinema sp.
TTCTGTGGTAGTAAATGTACTCGATAAAGTTTATAAAACTGGGCGAAAAGTAGCCGAAGGATTTAAGGAGACTATGAAAATTATTTTTGATGAATATTTGCCCAAATGGAATTACCGTGCTGTTCCGGCAATTGAGTAGATAGTGAAGTTATTAAATTTTCATTCCTTAGTGTGGGTACATTTGGCGCGGGGGATGGGGGAAATTTGGAGATTTTGGCAACGGAGGCGATTGTTTTATCCGGTTCAGTTCCGGCAACGGAGGGGGGATTTTTCTTTACGGATGAGTCGGGAACCCGGTTTCCTACGGGCATTTTTGCCGCTTCTACACAGACGGGGAATGCGGGGACGATGCGGTTGCAGACGGGACAGTTGATTTTAGGCGATCGCGCTATTATTTCCGCCAGTAGTGAGAGTACGGGGGTTGCCGGAAATCTGGAAATTGTGGCGCGGCAGATTTTGGTCAATAATGCGGCGATCGCCGCTGAAACGGTGCAAGGGGATCAGGCGAATATTTTTATTGAGTCTCGGGATATGCGGTTGCGCAATCAAGGGGGAATTACGACGAATGCCAGTGGGAGTGGGACGGGGGGAAATATTGCGATCGCCACGGATACGTTAGTTGCCGTAGAGAATAGCGATATTACCGCCAATTCCACCGCTAGTTTTGGGGGTCGCGTGGCGATCTCCGCCCAAGGCATTTTGGGGACTGAGTTGCGCACCGAACTCACGCCACAAAGTGATATGACTGCCACCTCCGAACTCGGGGCGGAGTTTAGCGGCAGTGTCACCATTAATACCCCGGATGTGAATCCCTCCACTGGATTGGTGGAATTACCCGAAATGCTGGTTCAGGCAAGGGATAATTACTTCGTCGGTTGTGCCTTATCCGATGAGAATTCTTTTACCCTTTCTGGACGGGGAGGATTACCTACAGACCCGACTCAACCCCTGCAACCCCAAGCGATTTGGTATGATTTACGCAACTTTTCCCAAGATTTAGAGGGGGAAACGGATACCCTTGCCCCCACTCGGAGTCGCACCCCTTCCGCTGAAAATCAGTCTTCCCGAGTCCAGGAAGCGTCGGGTTGGCGACAAAATGCTCAAGGCACCATTGAGTTAATTACGGCAATCCCCGAGGGAGGTGTTTCTGTTCCCGGGTTGAGATCGCCCGATTGTCAACCCATTCAATAATAGCGGTTGTTAATATCTATGAATCACCCTTGCGAGTCCGACCTTTTGTGGATATGATAGGAACCAGAGAAAATGGCGATTCCTGTTCCCTAAGTGGATGAGGATACGCTCTCCCAATTCTTCAACAACCCGTCCATTTCTCTGGACCCATCAGCTTGGATTGCTTTATGTCTAAAAATCCTGACTTGACCGATCGCCTCATTCGCCAAAAATCCGCCCCTGAATTGTTTATCCAAGGCCAGTCTGATTATAAAGCGGGCAATGTAACCGCAGTGACCCGGCGCGGCAATTTACTCAATGCTGAAGTCATTGGCAATGCAGTCCAACCCTATCGGGTTCGAGTCGGGTTTGATCCGGGTGGAGTGACCTCGGCGAACTGTTCTTGTGCCTATAATGATGATGAATGGTGTGAACATATTGTGGCCACTCTGTTTGTCGTGATGCGACAACCGGAAACGATTCAAGACCGTCCCACTTTGGAACAATTGCTCGACCCGCTTAACCTGGAACAACTCCAAGGATTAGTGCAGAATTTGGTCAAACAAAACCCGGAACTCCTGGAGGAAATTGATTGTTATATTACCTTAAACCTTGACCCCAAAATTGCCCAGATTCGGGCCAAAAATCAGCGAACCTCTCCTATCAATCCCGCCCCATTTCGTCAACAGGCGCGGGATATTTTATATGAGGGGATGCGTTATTTTGAAAGTTTAGACGGGGAAGACGACCCGGTAACCGAGGACTTATTAGATTTAATTGATAATGTTCAGGGATTAATAGAAATTGGAGAAACTTATAATGCTTTAATCCTGTTAGAAGCCATTGCCTCAGCTTGTGCAGCGGATTGGGACCGGGTGGAACAGTATGGGATTGATTCTGATGAAATTATCACCGCCCTGGATGAGGCGATCGCCGCAGCAATTCTCAGCGACTCCCTCAGTTCCAGTGAAGTGAAACAGTGGCGATCGCGATTAGAAATCCTCCAAGAGGAGTGGAGTACAGAATTTCCCCTCAGCTTAGAATCCCTCACCCAGGGATGGGATGATCCGGATTTAGTAGAAGCCCTCAAAGGAACCCTAACCGAACCGGAAATAGAGGAAGAGTCCCTGGGCAATTATTCCCCTAATTTGGTATTAATTCGCTTAAAAATTTTGGATCGGCAAGGGCGACATCAGGAGTATTTGAACCTAGCAAAAGCGGAAGGTAAAATGGAACAATATCTGACCATGCTAGGCAGTTTAGGCCGAACTGCTGAAGCAATGGAAGCTGCCAAAACCCAGATGAGAACAATGGAGGAAGCATTATCTTTGGGTCAAACCTTATGCAGCAAGGGGGAAGTCACAAAAGCCCTGGAAGTGGGAAAAATTGGGTTAAAATTACCGGGAAATTGCCCCGACAAACTCGGCAGTTGGACCGCAGATTTAGCCGAAGGATTGGGGAATCATGAGGTAGAACTGGAGGGGAGACAATCAGCCTTTTGCTATAACCCCACTTCTGCGGATTATTTCAGAATAAAAGAATTAACCGGAGAAAATTGGTCTAAAATTCAGCCGGATTTATTAACATCTCTCATGCAGCATCAGAGTTGGGGAACAATTGAGGTTAAGGTTGATATTTTTTTAAGTGAAGGCTTAATTGATGAGGCGATCGCCTGTGTAAAAGGCTTGGGTTCCTATCACATTGATTTGGTACATCGAGTTATGGATGCCGCGATGTCTGAACGTCCAGACTGGGTAATTGAAACGGCGCGACCCTTTGCTGAAACGATTCTGGAACGCAAAAAATCTGAATTTTATAATCAGGCGATCGCCTGGTTGAAAAAAGTCCGGGATGCCTACATTCAAAAAGAACAGTGGGACCAATGGAAAACCTATCGTCAAGAATTGCTACAAACCCATGCCCGCAAATACAAATTCCGGGGTATGCTAGAAGATAGGCGCTTGGATTAAATCAATACCCGCACATCAGCAGGGTGGGGAGGAAAGCAGACTCAGCCCGCGCGGGGGTGGAGAGAAAACTGACTTGAGACAACCGAATTGGGTATGAATAACTCTAATTTATGCCATAATTGTAGCACCAACCTCTTATAGGTGAGCGTATGTTTCCTTCTCAAAGGTTTACGATTACGACTTATCTCAGTCCCGATGACGTCCAGAAAAAATTATTAGCCGTTGTGGACCCTCCCCCCCAAGGGATACAGTTCCAGTGGAAAAAGTCGGAAAAACCCTATCAGGGACAAATCGGCGAACACTCTTTCAAAATTTCCCGAATCATTTCCTATCGCAATTCTTTTTTACCCCAGATAGAAGGTCGAATTCAGCCCCACGGTAGAGGCAGTCAAATCGAAATTGAAATGAAACTGCATTCCATCGTTATAATTTTTATGTGCGTTTGGCTGAGTCTGGTTGGACAATTCGCATTGATGTTTTTAGTCGTCCTGTTTCAAGAAGACTTTGAACCGGCTTTCTTAATCCCTGTGGGAATGTTTCTCTTCGGTTTAGCCTTACCTAGAATTGGCTTTTCAATAGAAGCTAATGGGTCTAAAAACTTTTTATTGGAATTGTTTCAAGGGATA
>CAYUEH010000584.1:0-3766 GCA_964442465.1 uncultured Laspinema sp.
AATCTGGAAACCGCCCATTTGTTTGGGGCGAACCTGCAAAATGCCAATTTAAGTGGAGCGAATTTAACCGGAGCAAATCTGGGCGGGGCAAATTTGACCGGGGCAAATTTAGAAGGGGTGAATTTGAGTCAGGTTTATTTGTGTAATGCGATTATGCCCAATGGTGTCGAAAATCGCTGTAATTGAAGAAAGTCAAGGAGAAAATTAATGCCTAAACAGTTTGGCAAAAAGAGGGATTTTGAAGATGGACCTCACCCTAAATCCCTCTCCTTGGAAAGGAGAGGGACTTTGAGAAGAGTTGCAGAAACCAAAAGCAATTCAGTCAAAATCGGAGTATCGGTTCTCTTGATGATGGCCGGAATGGCGACGGGAAGCGGCAACTCTCGGCTATTGGCACAGGAGGGGTTAGAGGATTTTTCCCATTGGGCGGGGTTATGTCGCACCTTGCTGGAACAAGGGCAATATGAGGAAGCAGTGGCCGCCTGTGATGCTGCGATCGCCTTGAATACCAATGACCCCCTCGTTTGGAGCGATCGCGGGGATGCCTTATTTGCCTTAACCCAATATGCCGAAGCTGTCGCCGCCTACAACCAAGCCATTGAACGCGACCCCAACAATTCCCTGTTACTGACAAAACGCTGTTCTGGGTCAGTCGAACTGAGTCAATATGAAGAAGCAGTCGCCTCCTGTGACACTGCCTTACGCATGGATAACAACTGGGAAACCCAATCCCCTGCCGTCGCCTGGTATCATCGCGGAGTCGCCTTAAGTCGTTCTGGGCAAATCGAAGAAGCCCTCACCTCTTACGAATGGGCGATTAAAATCAATCCCAATTATTCCATCGCCTTAGCGGGACGATGCGCTATTCTCTCGGAATTGGGACAAGGCGCAGAAGCGCTGACGGCTTGCGATCGCGCCTTGCAAGTCGATCAAAATTGGGGAACCCTCAACCCCGCCATTGCCTGGGCGAACAAAGCTAGACTGCTCAAATCCCAAAGACGCTATGACGAAGCCTTAGCTGCCTACGATCGCGCCTTGGGATTGGAACCCAATGATGCTGCATCCTGGACGGAACAAGGGATTATCCTCGGCATCCTCGGCAGACACCCCGAAGCACAACTCTCCTTCCAATGGGCGGTCAAAATCAATCCCCAATCTTCCTTTACCTTGCTGCATCAATGCGCCAACTTGAACCGATTAGGCAGCTATGAACCGGCAAAAGCGGCTTGTGAAATGGCACTACAGGAGGGAGATGGGAATTGGGGCGACTTGGGACCGGCTTATGCTTGGGTGCAGTTAGCCAATGCGCTGACGGGACTGGAAAACTATGAAGAATCCCTGGCTGCTTCTAATAAGGCGATCGGACTCAATCCGCAGTTAGCCGATGCTTGGAGTAATCGCAGCGTTCCCCTGTGGCATTTGAACCGAGAGCAAGAAGCCTTAGCCGCCACCGAACGGGCGATCGCAGTCGCCCCCGGGTCATCCTTAGCTTGGTTCAATCAAGGGCGAATTCTCACCGGATTAGGCCGATATGACGAAGCCGTGGATGCGTACAATCGCGCCTTGAGGGGGGATGCCAATGTAGGCGATCGGCCCACAATGGCCGATATTTGGGTGAATCAGAGTGCCGTCCTCTATCGCTTAGAACGCTATGCCGAGGCAGTCGCCTCCGCCGACAGCGCCCTAGGAATGGCCCCCGAATCCGCCCCCGCCCTCTACAATCGCGCCCTCGGACTGATGGCATTGCGCCGTTATGGGGAAGCGGTCACGACTTACGAACGGGCTATCCAAATTAATGCTGAAAATGCTGACTTTTGGGCGGGGAAAGGGATTGCCCTAAGATTTTTAGAAGAATATGGGGATGCTTTAGTGGCAACGCAAAGAGCCTTGGAACTGAATCCCACTCATTCTCAAGCTTTGATTAATCAAGAGATTATTTTGGATCAGATGAATCAGCCGAATCCGACTTCTGGGAATTGAACCACTGATTTCACGGATTTTCACAGAGGGGGAGAGGAGGCGATCGGATCTAGAACCCACATTCATCCGGTTTAAGTGTCGATTTTTTATTTTTTACAATCTTTGTTCCTCAAGGGTTTCAGCAATTTGAGGGGTCATTTTTGTGTACAATTGAGCAAGTATTGAAAGTTTTTTTATGGCAAGAGTAAAACAGGACGCGGAACGCGAAAAACGCATTGCGCTGGAAATTGCACCGGATGCCTATACGCCTGAAGAGGAGGCAAGGGGCTGGTACTACTATCTACAGGATACGATGGAATTTCCATTTACAGCAATCTGCATCAGTAAGCGGCGCAGTTCTCCCCTAAAAGAGGGCACAACAGTAGAAGTAGTGGGTATGGCATCGGACGATGAGTGCGATCGCGAAATGTATGTAGAGATTACCTGGGAAGGCGATACCCTGGCAGTACCGTTGATTCAGCTAGAGGCTCCCGATGCAGATCCACAGACTCAGCAAGCGATCGCAGACTGGCATTACTGGGTTGATCGGGGCTATGAGTTCGGGTAAGGTTTATTTAGATATCTTGTAAAAAATTCTGAAAGCCTTATCCTGTCTGGCACAAAACCTAATATTTCTTCGAGATTTTGTGCCATCAATTCATCAAGAATGGGAATTCTAAGCGATCGCATATCCGCTGTGCTGTCCCACTTCGGGTGAATGAAATGCTAAAACAATAGCGTATTTCTGATAAAGGACTGATGGGTGAGGGGCCTGTGTATGGGGGGAGGTTGCATAAGGTGGGGCCCAGTGAATTGGGTAATGCTTTGGCTGAGAAGATTATTGAAATTTTACCCCAAAGAAGCGTGCCTGAGTTATAAGTAAGAATAGAGGAGAATCGTCACGTCAAGCTATGTCTGTACAAGATATCTTTCATACCGTTGTACGTTCAGCACTGGAAAAGGAAGGGGGGACGATTACTGACGATCCTATTTATCTTAAAGTAGATGAAGACAAGTTGTATGTTGATTTAGGGGCTGAAAATAACCTCTTGGGAGCAGAAAGATCCGGGCAGAAAATAGCAGTAGAAATTAAAAGTTTTTTAGGTCTTTTATTAATTACTGATTTTCACTCAGCCATCGGTCAAGCTTGGAACTATAAAGTAGTTTTAGCAGAACAACAGCCAGATAGAGTTCTTTATTTAGCAGTTCCAGAAGATATTTATGAAGAATTTTTCACTCGACGTTTGGCTCAAATGTCAGTGACACGGATGCAATTGAACTTGCTTGTATTTAATCCAATTAGAGAGGAAATTGTATTATGGAGATAGAGAAATATAGAAAATTAATTAAAACAATTATAGAAAAACAGGGTGATTGCGATAGTGATGATCGCGAAGTAGAGACTCAAATTGCTTTCGATGTTGAGCGCGATCGCTATCTGATGTTTCATGTCGGGTGGCGGGGAGAAAAACGAGTGTTTGGATGTGTTATTCACCTGGAGATTAGGGAGGGAAAAATTTGGATTCAACGAGATGGAACTGAGGTAGGGATAGCTAATGAGTTAATTGCAGCTGGAGTGCCTAAGTCTGATATCGTGCTCGGATACAGGTCACCTTATATGCGTAAATTTACCGAGTTGGCGGTGAGGTAGTGATGAAGTTAGAGAGGCGATCGCTATAAAGTGCAAGCATCACTCTTCGGGTTTTCAAGGCTAAAATTTAGATACAGTCTAGCTTCCAGCCTCTTTGTCACCAGGCTCAAAGGCTTCGCCAACGGATACCTTCCCTAACGCATCTGGGGGATATAG
>CAYUEH010000585.1:0-3748 GCA_964442465.1 uncultured Laspinema sp.
TGGGCAATGCCCACCCTACAATTTTTAATGCTTTGATCAACCGGATTTAGTATAATGTAGCGGCGATTCGAGAATCGCCAGTCCATTGATTTTAAAAATCAATCCTAAATAGACCTCTTGCAAAAAAAAGGATTGCTCCCCCTTTCCCCCCCTTAAGAAGGGAGTCTTTAAAGAATTAGGCAAGAGGTCTAATGTAGCGGCGATTCGAGAATCGCCAGTCCATTGATTTTAAAAATCAATCCTAAATAGACCTCTTGCAAAAAAAAGGATTGCTCCCCCTTTCCCCCCCTTAAGAAGGGAGTCTTTAAAGAATTAGGCAAGAGGTCTAATGTAGCGGCGATTCGAGAATCGCCAGTCCATTGATTTTTAAAATCAATCCTAAATATAGCGACCCTTTCCGCATTTTGGCAATGGACGATGGCGGCCCCCAACCCCTCTCCATCCCCCCTACCCCCCTTTGAAAGGGGGGGGGAGAGGGGAGCCGAACTTTATGTCAAATTCATTTAGACTCGCTATAGACCTTTGGCAAAAAAAGGATTGCTCCCCCTTTCCCCCCTTAAGAAGGGGGGCTCAAGAGAATTAGGCAAGAGGTCTATTTTGTTTTTTGGAGTTTCCTAACTTGATTGACTGGCTTTAAATCAGTCCAGGTTGATGCGCCGAAGACTGATTTATCAGCTAGAATGAATCCCCTGGGAAGAAGTCAAGTGAGCCCCTTCAAAAGGACCCATCTATTCCAGGGGAGGGACTACATACAACTCAACCAATAAGGTGCATTGTAAAAACCAGAATGGAGGTTGAAATTTAAAGTAGGTCTCTTGTGACCTTGGGGGTATCTGAACCAAGGTAATTTGATTCAAGGGGAGGTATAGCAATCCTAAATGATTTATAACATTTTCTTCTCCGGCAGGATGTTCACCGGCCCCCAACGGTTGGGGGCCGCCATCGTCTTCCACAACGGCACTTCATAATTGCTATAGTCCTAAATATGTAATGATTCGTTATCATGGTGAATAAAATACCATAAGGCTCCAATATGATTTTTTAATTTTTTACAAAAAGATAAAGTTTTTCTAACTAGCCGCGAAATTCCCTGCCTCAAGGTATTATTAAATCATTCAAAACGGCTAGGTTTACGCTAGTTTTACTCACAACTTTATGCCGTTTTAGGCGAGACGGATTCGTATTTTTGCCAAAATATGGTATGACAAACAGTATATAGGCGATAAACAGGCGGTCAGAAATCCTATAAATTTTATTCTGATTTTTTGCGGCAATCTCCTACATAATATCTAACAATTTATCGGGTATTTAAATTTAGAGCAAGCCAAACCCATTGTTGATTTTATTTGGTTTGAACATAAGACCAAAGTTCATCACATTACTGGCGTTTCCTGGGGCTTTAGCTGATCCGTTCATCTCTCTAGGAACCTTGACATACTTGGCGTTCACGTATTCTTGAAGCCAAGTTCCTGAAACTCCAAGGACTCTCCCCTGCGATCGTCAGGCAGGTTGAGCAAAACTTGACCCTCGCTCTAGACTTCCCCGCGCTGGTGGGAACCGAAGGCAAAACTACCGCGCCGGTGAAAAAGGGTGAGGCGAGGAAACGATTCGGGAAACTGATGGTCAGTCAAACCGCTGCCAAGGGAGTAGAGTTATTATTCAACGAACTGATGAGAATTTTGCACCCGAAACCATCACCCTGTAAAGAAGACAGAAACCCCCTTAACCCATTAAGAGGGTTTCTTTTTTAGGTGCTACTCTAAGTAAATAGAAAAATCAACCCCCCCATTACTGGAACAACCAAGGCATCAAGTATGACGGTAGCAAAACCCATTGCAGCTCGCTCCAAAAAAACGCGCATCTCCCATCGCATCGCTAACTGGCTGGAAACTCATTGGGTCACCCCGGCCTATGCCGGGTGGTTACTCTTAATTCTGGCGATATTTTTCTTTGGCGCAGCCACCAATACAATGGCCGGATGGCTGTATGTGATCAGTGGGGTGAGTTTTGCTTTGTTGGGAACTGCCGCAGTCTTGCCGGTGCGATCGCTCCAGGATTTACAGGTTGATCGGGCCCGGATTGAACCCGTCAGCGCCGGGGAAGACTTGACCCTCGACCTGGCGATCGCCAATCAGACGGCAAAGCCAAAAACCTTGGTGCAAGTCGAGGATCTGATTCCTTTCGTCTTGGGAAAACCCATGAAATCTGCCATCGAAGAAATCCCCCCTCATGGCATTCATCATTGGGTCTACTACTACCCCACCCAACGACGCGGTATTTATCGCTGGCATGAGGTCCAGTTACGATCAGCCACCCCCCTGGGTTTATTTTGGTGCAGGCGATCGCGTCAGGTCCCCGCTACCGCCGTGGTCTATCCCCAAGTTTTACCCATGACTCACTGTCCTCTAGTCGATCTCATGGGTCAAGAAGATAGTCTTTTAGTTCATAGCGATCGCCGCGCTGAAATGGCAAGCGAAGGCATCACCCGCACTGTGCGACCCTACCGATATGGCGACCCCACTCGCTTAATCCACTGGCGCAGCAGTGCGCGCTTCGGGGAACTGCGGGTCCGGGAATTAGAAGTCTCCACCGGAGGACAAGAAGTTATTATTGCCCTCGATAGCGGCAGTTCTTGGAATTTAGAAGATTTTGAAGCAGCGGTGATTGCCGCAGCTTCTTTATATTGCTATGCCGAACGCTGTCAACTCAACGTCCGACTCTGGACTGCCGGAACAGGTTTGGTGCATAGCAATAACCGAGTGTTAGAAGCTTTAGCCGCAACCCAACCTGGAGAAGAAGATGCAACGGTGGGGGAACCTCCGTTTTTACCCTTAATCTGGCTGACTCAAAATAGCGCCAGTCTGAATCAGTTACCCCGAGGCAGTCGCTGGGTCTTCTGGCCGTCGGAGGGTCAAAAAGCCCCAGTGAATCAGGATTTTAGCGGTCTGGCAATCCAACCGGATAAACCGTTACAGCTTCAATTGCAGTCCTCGGAAAAATGAGGGCGCAAGATTCCTCCTTGATGGTTTTATGGAGTTTGAGTAGCTAATACCGCTTCACAAATGGGCGATCGCAAGGCTTCTACATAACTCGGCCACCCGATTAAAATCGGTTGTTTGTGAATCAAGGTATCCGAGGAAAGGGCGGAGGGTTCAAAACTTAGGGGTTTTCCGTCTAAATCACAACAGACTAACCCTGCTGCTTTGGCTAGGGCCACGGGACCGGCGGTATCCCACAATTTGACTCGACCATTTAGATAGAGATAGAGTCCTGCGCGTCCATAAATGACTTCCATCACTTTCAGGCCAAAACTGCCGAGGGAAGAATAACAGACGCCTGGGACTAATTGGGCGATCGCCTCTCCAAAGTTTCGTTGGTCGCGATCGCCAAGCATGATCGGACAAGCGGATGAGTTCGGTGGCGGGGGTTCCACGGGGGATAAGGGTTCCACCGCTGAACCCCCGACGGATTGAAAGAGTCCCCAGTCTGTCCCGCCATAATACATCTGATCTAAAGCGGGGGCGTAGATCCAACCGGCGATCGGTTGAAAATTTGAGAGTAAGCCAATCATTACGGAGTAATGGGGCTTCCCTTGAATAAATCCTTCGGTGCCATCCAGAGGGTCAATGCACCAGAGTTGTTCGCGATCGCCATTAAATGCCAGTCGCGATCGTTCGTTTTCTTCAGTAATAATGCCATCTTGGGGAAATAACTCAGAAAATCCGCTGGTTAACAGGCGATCGAGTTC
>CAYUEH010000586.1:0-1098 GCA_964442465.1 uncultured Laspinema sp.
AACTAAATATTTATTCCTCTGGCCTCCCCCTTCTTAAGGGGGACGGGAGGGGGATAATCAGGGGGGTTGGGGGGATCAATCCGGGTTTTTGCAAAAGGTCTACTGTTATCGCACCGTTCCCCGTAATGCCTCCGCATCAATGCCTTTAAGTAAATAAATCCGCAGCAAATGGCCGACAATCGACAGTTGAAAGGGTAATTTCTTCAACCCCTTGAGCCATTTCGGTTGAGAACTCGCCTCAATTTCCGACAGCTTCTCATTCAGCTTACAACAGTCCTGTAACCGAGGGAAAAACTCCGGATGGTCGGTATTTAGACCCGATGGAAATGCCCGCAGTGCAGTTTCATTGGTTTTGCGAATCACTTCCCGATCAAACTCCGTGGGATCGATTCCCAAAGCATGATAAAATCCCGTCCGTTCATGCACCGTTAAAGTATGGGTGGCGAACACCGTCAGCAGGAAAAAGCGACTCCATAACCGGGATGTCCAGGTTTGCCAGAGTTTCGGTTGCGATCGCAGCAAAGCCTTGAAAATATCCCCATGCCGGTTCTCATCCTGACACCAGCTTTCAAAATAGTTGAACAACGGATAAAACTGATGCTCTGGATGCTGTTCCAAATGCCGATAAATAATAATATAACGCCAATAGCCAATCTTCTCCGACAGATAAACCGTGTACAACACCCACTCAATCGGGAAAAACGTATAAACCCGATGTTTGGTCAGATAGCTCAAATCCATTGTACAGCCAAAATCGGCCATCGCCTTATTTAAAAATCCGGCATGACGCGCTTCATCTCTCGCCATCAAACTAAACATTTCCGCCAACAGAGGACTGCGCTGTTTCAGATTGCGCGAAAGTTCCTTAAACAGCAGAAACCCGGAAAATTCCGACACACAGGACCGTTCCAAATAATCAATAAAGGCTTGGCGCGTTTCTCCGGTAATATGATCCCAGGATTGGGCAAACTCCTCATTCCGCATGAAGTGATGGCGGTTGTAGTCCGCCCGCATTTCCTCTAGCATCGCCCGCAACTCAGTATCTTGGGCGGATAAATCTAAATTGGCGGTCTTCTCAAAGTCGGTTGTATAAAACCG
>CAYUEH010000586.1:1198-3745 GCA_964442465.1 uncultured Laspinema sp.
AGTCGGTCGCGTTGTCCCTTGCTGGAGATGGCCCCAACCGGCATTACCCAGATAAATCTAAAGGAAAAAGGTCATTTGATATGAGCCACGATTTAGCCACCCGCCTGAGAGAAGGAACCCAAAAGTCCCATACTGCTGCCGAAAATACAGCCTATATGAAATGCTTCCTCAAAGGGATTGTCGAGCGGGAGCCATTCCGCAAGTTGCTGGCCAATCTCTATTGGGTCTATAGTGTGATGGAAGAAGCGATGCGACAACACCAGGATGATCCCGTAGTTGGACCGATGTATTTCCCGGAACTCAACCGCACGGCGAATCTGGAAAAAGACCTTGCCTTTTATTATGGTGAAAACTGGCGCGAGCAGATTGTCCCCTTAAATGCCGGTCAGATTTATGTTAATCGCCTCCAGCAACTCGCAGATACTGACCCAGCACTGCTGATTGCTCATGCCTATACTCGCTATATGGGAGACCTTTCCGGGGGTCAAAGTTTAAAAAAGATTATCCGATCGGCTCTTGATTTGCCGGAGAATCAAGGCACCTCACTCCATGAATTTGAGGAAATTCCTACCGTCGAAGCGCGACGGGCGTTTAAAGAGAAGTATCGGGATGCTTTGAATTCCTTGCCTGTGGATGAAGCAACCATTGAACGGATTGTGGAAGAAGCCAATTATGCGTTTCATCTGAATCGAGATGTGATGCATGAGTTGGAAGATGATGTCAAAGCGGCGATCGGGGATCATGTTTTTGAGTTGCTCACGAAGCAGGATAAGCCGGGAAGTACGGAGAGACATTCTCGCCATTCTGCATCGATACCGGCAGAAGTAGGCGCTTGATTTTCAAATTCTCGTGACGTGGCTCTGCCGCGTCACGAACTCTGGAGGCTCTGCCTCCAGTCCGGGAGCAAGGGCTTAATCTGCCAATTGTGCTGGTTACAGCCTCTTTGTGAGGATAGTTCCAGGCGGCAGAGCCGCAAAAAATGCGTGACGCGGCAAAGCCACGTCACGAGGAACCCCACCCTAACCCTCCCCTTAGCAAGGGGAGGGGACCGGAGGGAGAGATGTTGAGCCATTGAGTTGTAAACGCTACCTAAACTATTCATGAACGCTTTAATTTCTACTGTTGAATTTGATGCTGATTTGCTGAAAAAATATGACCGTCCGGTGCCGCGCTACACCAGTTATCCACCGGCGACGGAATTGAAACCTGAGTTTGAAGAAGTCGGATTTAGAGCGTCTATTGCGGTTAGTAATTATAAGAAAACTCCCCTCTCGCTGTATTGTCATATTCCGTTTTGTGAAACTCCTTGTTATTTCTGTGGGTGCAATACCATCATCACCCAGCGGAAAACCTTAGCGGAACCCTATTTGGATTATTTGACTCGTCAAATTCGGGCAATGGCGGAACTGGTGGATACCAGTCGGTTGGTGAATCAAATGCACTGGGGGGGAGGGACGCCGAATTATTTATCGCTTCCTCAAGTGGAGCAGTTGTGGAATACGATTAATCGGTATTTCAAGTTTGAGGAAAATGCGGAGGTTTCGATTGAGGTGAATCCCCGGTTTTTAGATAAAAACTATCTGTTGTTTTTAAAGGATTTGGGATTTAACCGGATTAGCTTTGGGATTCAAGATTTTAATCCGAAGGTGCAGGAAGCGGTGAATCGGATTCAGCCGGAAGCGATGCTGTTTCAGGTGATGGATTGGGTGCGGGATGCGGGATTTGAGAGTGTGAATGTGGACCTGATTTATGGGTTGCCGTTTCAAACTTTGGAGACGTTCCGGGATACGATTCATAAGACTACGCAACTGGATCCGGACCGAATTGCGGTGTTTAATTTCGCTTATGTACCTTGGTTAAAACCTGTGCAGCGATTGATTCCGGAGGAGGCACTGCCTCCGGCATCGGAAAAGATGGATATCTTAAAGATGGCGATCGAGGATTTAGGGGTAGCGGATTATCAGTTTATTGGCATGGATCACTTTGCTAAACCCAACGATGAGTTGGCGATCGCCCAACGGGAGGGCCAACTCCATCGGAACTTCCAGGGATATACCACTAAACCGGAATCGGATTTAATTGGGTTGGGGATGACTTCCATTAGTATGCTCCATGATGTCTATACCCAAAATCACAAACGCTTGAAAGACTACTATCATGCGATCGATGCTCATCAGTTACCGATTGAAAAAGGGGTAAGCCTGAGTGCCGATGACATCCTGCGCCGGATGGTTATTATGGAGTTGATGTGTCAATTTGAATTGTCTAAGAACGAATTTGAGCAGAAGTATCATCTCAGTTTTGATTGCGATTTTGATGAGTATTTTGCCGCAGAACAATTAGAGTTACACCAGTTAGAAGCCGATGGATTAGTTCGTCTATCCCCCAATCATATCGAAGTAACGCCAGCGGGACGCTTGCTGGTTCGGAATGTGGCTGCGGTGTTTGATACTTATCTGAGCAAGAAAGCCTTGAATAGTTTCTCTAAAGCAATTTAGAGGAAATCTGCAATCTAATCCCCCGTTCGTAGTAACGACTTCAGTCGTT
>CAYUEH010000587.1:0-3733 GCA_964442465.1 uncultured Laspinema sp.
GGTGGGCATTGCCCACCCTACAATTTTTAATGCTTTTATCAACCGGATTTAGTATCATGTAGAGGCGATTCGAGAATCGCCAGTCCAGATCACCTAAATTATCAACATCAACTAACATCAACATCACCTCATGTAGAGGCGATTCTCGAATTGCCAGTCCAGATAACGGGATACATCTGAGCCACTTGTCACCCATCATCCCCCAACCCCTTCTCCCCGAGAGGGGTAAGGGCATCCGGATTCCAAGTCTTTCTCCCATCTTGGGAGAGGGATTTAGGGTGAGGGCATCCACTCTTTTTGAGTTCCTATACTCCAAACTCACTCTTGAGTTGAGCGACCCAGGTTTTAATCCGACCCTCAGTCAAGTCAGACTGATTGTCTTCATCAATTGCCAGTCCAACAAACTTACCATTTTTAACCGCCTTTGACCCATCAAAATCATAGCCATCCGTCGGCCAATATCCGACGGTTTTACCTCCCAGGGATGAGATTTTTTCCTCCAAAATCCCCATCGCATCCTGAAAATTGTCAGCATAGCCTACTTGGTCACCGGCTCCAAAGTAAGCCACTTTTTTACCACTAAAATCAATGGCATCTAGGTCTTCATAAAACCCTTCCCAGTCTGACTGAAGTTCGCCAACATTCCAAGTCGGGCAACCGACAATAATGCACTCATAATTTTCAAAATCACTCGGGTCAGTATTACAAATTTCTTCTGATTCCACCACACTCTCGCCCCCGAATTCTTTTGGAATGAGTTCGGCTACGCTTTCCGTGTTGCCCGTTTGAGTGCCATAAAATAGTCCAATTTTTGCCATTGTATTTTGTTGTGAGAGTCGGGTTTACAAAGGGTTTTAGAAAACCGGGTTTCTGAATAGTGATATAGAAACCCGGTTGCGGGTTGCGATCGGCCCACCGGCTTTATGCTTCTTCAATAGAAGGAGTCAAAGCCTGTTCAACGCGACGGAAATTAAATCCCATTGCGCGTAAGGCGTGCCAGAGATGCCCTTGGAGGAAGAAAAAGGCTAGGAAAAAGTGAGAATTTGCTAACCAAGACCGAGAAGTATGCTCCCCGAATGGTAACTTCACCGTATCTGCAAAATAGGGGGCAATCCCTAATTTGACCTCTAACGGAGGACCATAAAACTCTACGGGATAGGCGAGGGTATTCACGGCACAGAAGTAAGCAGCGACAAACCCCGCTAGGGCAATGCCTCCGAGGGAATAGGAGAGAATCGCTTCCCCGGAGAAAATTAATACTTTTTTGGCCCACTTCAGAGGGGGGACTACAATGTGCCAAATCCCCCCAGCAATCAGCATACCCCCGACATAAATATGACCGCCCACCAGGTCCTCTAAGTTGTCAACGGAGGCAAAGTGAGTTTGATAGCCATAAATTACCGATGGATTGAGGGTGGGTTCGCTCACCAGACGCACGGTTTGGGTGGCGGCATCGTATAAACCGCCCCAATACATGGCTTTCGCGACTAATAATAAGGCTCCTGCGCCTAAAAATAGCAGGTGATGGCCCAAAATCAGTCCCAATTGTTTGGGGTCGTCCCATTCAAAATGGAATTTTTTGGCTTGACCCTTCGCCGTTTTTAGGTCTTCCGGTGCTTTTAAGGTATGGAACAGTGCACCGGCACCGAGTACCGCTGAAGAAATCAGATGAACCATCCCAATCACAAAGTAAGGGTAGGTGTCAACTACTTGAGCGCCCTCACTCACACCCCATCCCAGGGTAGCCAGATGGGGTAACAAAATTAACCCTTGTTCTCCCATCGGGCGGGTGGGGTCGAACCAGGATATTTCGTATAAGGTGAAAGCACCAGCCCAAAAGGTGATCAGGGCTGCTTGGGCAACATGGGCGGCAATAAATAAGCCGGAAAGGTTGGCGAATCGGGCATTTCCGGCCCACCAGTCGTACTTGACGCTTGGATTGTCGTAGGTCTGCATAGGTTTAGTGCTAGAGAGAGAGAAAAGCCTCATTATTGAATTTTATTCTCAATAGACCATACTCGTTATTAGAAATAATTGTCAAGTAAAAATTGTGAAGTTTTATGAAGAACTGCCCATTTTCGGGGGATTTTCGATAAGAGTTCCCGGGAGAAATGGTTTCCCAGCTTGGATTTCAGGATTTTGAGGAAATTATAGGGATGGCGGGTGTTTAGGCGGAGGAATTGCTAGAGCGGTGATTTATCTCTAAGTATTCTCAATAAATTTAAAAGGCCCCTTTGAGGCGATCGGGGTAAAATCCAGTCATCTGAAAGGGGACCAGTCCCTAGATTGTCGAGTTTAATTGTCATTTGATACTGTAGCGCATTCAATGTAGGGGTTTAGAAACCAAACCCCTACTATCAGAGGGTTTTGTAGGGGTTTGGTTTCTAAATACCCACCAGAAGAGAGAAAGTTATGACTTTTAATCCCACAAATTAACGCCAAGGCGGGGATTGAAAACCCCGCCTTTATTTTAAATCTCCCTTGTCAGTTCCTCAAGTCGTTCCCGAGTTAACCCCGTGACATTGATAATTTGTTCCACTGGCATTCCACTGCGGAACAGATTCATCGCAACTTGGGCGATCGCCTCCTGACGACCTTGTTGAAGACCTTGTTGAAGACCCTGTTCGATACCCTTTTCTAACCCTTCATCTAAAATGGATTGATACATGGACGACTCGCGCATGAGGTCCCTCCTTAAAATCCGTTGAATTGACTCTTGATTCAATATTAACCCAGCCAGAATCGAGGAAGCAGCAGCAATATTCGCTTGTTCTTCTGGGTCCTCGATTTGTTCCACCGCCTGCGCCACTTGAGTTAACACAGCAACGGGGTTATCAGTACGACTTAAGGCGGCAAAGGGGAGTAAACCCGGTGAGTTTAAGAACAGTTCCGTCGGTTGTTCCCATAACCGAACCACCTCAAACTCGTGGTGGAGTTTATCCAAGTTAAACTGATTTTGATAAACTAAGGGAGACTCGGTGGGTCTGAGGTAAATCACCACCTGTCTCATTTCTTTGTCTGGAAAGCGTCGGTAAACTCTAACTCGATAGTCCAACATCCGAAAGGGAATCTTGGGGTCCGGGTTTATTTGGAATTCTAGGTGGAGAATAAAGTCGAACGATTGCAGTAAAATCAGGGAATCGGCGCGAATCGGTTCTAGGGAGAGTTCTGTGGGACTGAGTTCGGTTAATTCAATGGCTTGTCCCATGAACCACCGGGCAAAATCTAGGCTAAAATGTTCAGCTAAGAACTTACAGATGTTATCATACATGGTGACAGTTTATTTTGACGATGAACTGTTGATTTTTATTCATGTCTAAAATAACACAAAGCCCGCACTTGTGCGGGCTTTTTCTTAATTCTTTGTCCCGGTTAGGATAAAGGATTACACGGTGGCAGCGCGTTTATAGGCTTCGTCCAGGACTTCGGAAAGGGTGGGGTGGGTGTGAACGCTAAAGGCTAATTCATTGACGGATTCACGATTGGCGATCGCATTGGCAGCTTCTTGAATTAAATCAGCGGCATGATAGCCAAAAATATGGACGCCGAGGATTTCTCCGGTATCTTTGCGGTAGATGACTTTGGCAATTCCATCGGTTTCTCCCTCGGCGATCGCCTTGGAATTTCCCTTGAAATAAGTTCGCACTGCAGCAACTTCAAATCCCTCTTCTTTCCCTAATTCTTGTGCCGCAGGTTCAGTTAATCCCACAAAACTCATTTCGGGATGGGTAAA
>CAYUEH010000588.1:0-3728 GCA_964442465.1 uncultured Laspinema sp.
CCCCCTACCCCCCTTTGAAAGGGGGGGGGAGAGGGGCTTTGAAAAGTACCTCATCTCCGGGAAACGCTATATTTTATTTACCCTAAGTCTGGATTAACTGCTTTCATATTACTAATTTGACTAATAGTACAAGATGGAATAGTCTCCGCAAAGGGGGCGGTTAGGGCTTCGGTGTTTTCATGTTCTAAACGAATTCGAGAACTCAGGAATGGCAACAGCGCTGACCATTCTAATTCACTGATTGGTCCAATTAATGAAATTTCGGGTCCGTCTGTAATGTCTATATCTTCTTCTAAAAATAGATTCATAACTAGACCAGAAATAATTATTTCTGCACTCTCATTCTCACTATTTTGAGTATCCAGAACAAGTAGGGTGATCAACCTTTTATCTGGATGGTCTGCCAATATTTTAAGGACTTGTTTGAGTTCAATAGTGATTAATTCTTCTGCCTGAGACCAATCAGGTAACATTATTAAGTTAACCTCCTTTAAATTGAAGGTTTCAACTAATGTTGTTTGCAGTTCTAATAATTTAAATTGTCTAAATTCTTCTTGGCTGTTACGTTCTTGGAGGAGTGCATCAAACTTGGTTTCGATCTCGTCAACTGAGCGCTCAATATTAAAGAATTCTGCCCGTTGTTGACCAGCAGCAGCGATGCCTTGCCAGCGATCGCGATCATTGAGCAAGCTAAGTAATGCTTCAGCAAGTGCCTCCGGATCCTCTGCTGGAAACGTTAATCCGCTGACCCCCGGCTCAATAATTTCAGCCGAACCCCCGGTTCCACTGGTGACAAGGGTTAATCCAGCAGCCATTGCTTCGACTTGAACTCTGCCGAATGGTTCATCCCAAATCGAAGGAAATACGAGAACATTATGCTTTGCAAACAGATCAATTAGCTGAGGACGTTTTAAGTAACCAAGAAAATCAATTTTATCACTTATGCCTCGGACTTCGGTAAAATTCCTGATCTGGTCCAAGACATCTTCTACTGGACTATCACCCGCGATCGAACATTGAAAATCAATCTCTTTATCATGAAGAATCCCAAGAGCTTCGACCAAAGTTTGTGGACCCTTGTAAGGTAAGATTAGCCCCGCAAAAACAATCCGAAGTTTATCGAAGTTGGGCAAAATACACATTTTAAACTGTCGAATAAATGCCCCTGGATAAACAATGCTAATGTCTTCTAAGGGATATCCTTCTGAGAGAACACTTTGTCTACTGAATTCGCTATTAGCACCTACATGATAAAGAGGACTTTGCGGAGTGTGAGCCTGATAGTATCCCGTTTTAGGAAATCCCAGGAGATGCATGACCGGAATCCAGTGGTCTAGTAAAGGAGTGAATACTTGATGACTGAGTAAATCAATATTTCCAACCAAACACACATCAGGTTCATAATTTTGAATTGCGGCTCTAATCACCCGATCATTATGTTCAAGAATTCTGGCAACTTCTCCTTGATCTGCAAAAGGTTCTGGTGGTAATTGTTCATAGGTTCCGCACAGTAACAGACTTCGGTCTATATTGTCTTCCGGAGCCTTAATTGGTCCCAGGTAGGGTGCATCGGAAGTTAGCACTTGTATTGAATGACCTCGACCTCGCAGAACATTAGCAAAATCGCAAATCCGGCGACCATAGCCTCCAAGTTCTTGAGGGGGATAAAGATTATTAATGACCAGAATTCGTTTGGGTCCAGTCTTACTTTTTGATTCCGACAAATCATCAAATGACGGCTTCTTTAAATCTTTCGAGTCTCTAAGCGATCGGCTACAGCGATAAGCGTCCAACGCTTGGTTTTCTAAACCCATTTGCTGATAGCAGTTTTCCAACAGCGACCATAAGGATGAAACGTTGGGTTCAATTGTCAAAAGGTTTTCTAAAATGCCTACAGCTTGTTCCTCTTGCTTCAAAGCGATGAGGACCTTGACCAATTTTTCCATTACTATAGAATTGCGACGGTCAAGACTGAGTGCTGTGTAAAATAACCGTTTTGCTTCATGGAAGTAGTTAATTTTGAATGAGAGCGTTCCCAATTCTAACAACGCCGTTAAATCCCAGGGATTATCTTGCAATGCCCTCTCAAATGCTTGTATGGCAGAGCTTAATTGCTGCTGTGAAAGCAAGAATTTACCCCAATCAGCTTTATGTTTCCACTCATAAACTAATGGAAAATTCCTATCCTGGATAAAACCAAACCGTTCTAGTTGGTTACCCAGTCTTTGTATATCTTCTTCCTGAATCAGACTAGAAAAATCGGTAATAATCAGTCGCCTAAAATTTATGTTCTGTAGTAAATTTCCTATATCTAAGGCTTGAATTTCAGACCAGGTTAAAGCAATAAAATCCCAGATTTTTGAAAATTTAAATAGTTGAGACCAACAGGTAAAAGTAATTTGATCAGAAATTTCACACTTACTCCATAGATAGTGATCCTCTGCCATATTATCCTGGCTATCCCAAATTAAGTGAAGTGCCAACCGGGGTAAGTCAGCCGCATCAGAAATGATACGGGGGTCAACATTCATCCAAAATAACCCTTGCAGGCTGGGTACGTTGCGGTGTAGTTCCTGGAGGTATTCATAAATAGAGACTCGTTTACAGAGATCTTCGGTTTTTTTGCTCATCAGGTATATGCTTCTCTTTTCACCGCCGATCTGGTAAATCGATTCAATCGCATTACCATTTAGACAATCCAGGATTCGCTGAACATTTAATTCCGGTCGATGATTGTTCCAAAATTGATTATAACCAGCTTTGGCTATTTCCCGGGTGACCTCTGGGTTTTGTAGAAAAAATTTTATTTTGTAATTTAGGTCTGACTCATTTTTAAAAACAGCTAGGTGTTCCCCTTCTTCAAAGAGTAAATGTAATCCAGCCTGTTGGCTCAGTTTATCGGTTAATAAAAACCCTCCACTACCTAAAACATCAAAAATCTGCTGGTTCAATTCTCCGTTGAGACTGATATTTATATTAATTAAGGAGCTAGTATATATTAGAGCAGTTTCTTCAGGGGTCTGGGTTAGGGGATTTATTAATAGATGATCGGGCTGAATTTGCCGTTTAATATATTGACGGTAACGATGGAATTGATCCAGTTCACCAATTAGGCAGAGCCTATGTCTAGGTTGGGAAGAATCAGGTTCTTGAGGGTAGGGATTAACATTAAATCCAGGAATCCAATAAACTTTCTTGAAGCCATATTCTTTGAAATAATGCAAGTGATGGCGCTCATATTCAGATATAACAGCATCAAATTCTTGATGGCTGGCATAATCAAGTAACGTTTGAATCGGCGCGTCAAAATAGTTAGTTTTGCCCAGAAGTAATAGTTTTGGGCAGTTAAGCCGTTGCAGGTTGGTCGGCAGATTGCGTCTAGTTGCATCAGCTTGGACAATCAGCAGATCGGGTTGTTGTGCGGAGGGAATCTGTTCTATGATTGGTGCGATGTCATACTCTCCGTTCGGAGTTTGTATTGTGCGTAAGCGATCGCCTTCTGTTTCTGTCTGGCAATCTGCACTGGCAAATATTTCATTACGAGAAAATACTATCGGTCTATATTGTTGTCTTTTGGATTGGTACAACAGCAAAACATTTAATGAGGGATACTCTATCTGCAGGAGATTCATGTTAACACCTTGATCAACTGGATATATTGTTAATCTAGCCTTTTAGGGAACTCCAAAAAATAAAATCTTCTATCAGAGATCCCCCCAACCCCCCTT
>CAYUEH010000589.1:0-3704 GCA_964442465.1 uncultured Laspinema sp.
TACAGTCGGTTAAAAACCGACTAAAAACACCACTGTATCAGACTTGCAGTCGTCTAAAGACGATTTTAGCTATGAGGCCGCCAATCGTTTTAACCCCCGCCGGTTGTTGCTTTCTCCAGAAACCCGGTTTCTAACCCAACCCCGGTCATCCTTAAATAGAAAGCTATAATAAAACAGGCGGTCGTAAAAAATTTGGCTCAGTCTAAATTTCTGCGACTGCCTTTTTAATGTGTACGCGCAAGTCTGAGGATTATGTCAGATACCGTAGAAATCGAAGGGAAATTATTCGTTCCCGCCGAAGCAACAGCGATCGCCCAATGGCCGAGTGTGGTGAGTGAACACCCCCAACCGACCCTCACTCTCAAAGATGACGACCTATTTTTAATTACCGATACCATTGGCAATATCGCGGGTTTGCTAACGGACGAACGGCAAGGCAGCATGGGTTTGTTCTGTCACGATACCCGCTTTTTAAGTCGCCTAGAATTGCAAATCGAGGGTCATGCCCCCATTCTGCTGAGTAGTAATGCTCGCAAGGGATTCGCAATGTCAGTATTGTGTGCGAATCCCTCGGGCGATCGCATTCGGGCAGAGACAATCGGCATTCAACGGGATATTATCTTGAATGGCGGATTGTTTGAAGAACTCAAAGTAACTAACTATAACACGCACCCGGTGAAATTTCAACTCACTCTCAGCTTTGGGGCTGATTTTGTAGACTTGTTTGAAATTCGGGGATTTAATCGGGAAGGACGCGGCCAACTTTTGCGCCCGGAACAATCGAACAATGGGTCACACAATGGCAATGGTTCTGGGGAATACGGAGAGACTCCTGAACTGATGAAAGAACAAGACAGTCCCGGGCGATCGCAGAGTGCCTCGGGGATGAAACCGTCCCAAGAACTGATGTTAGCCTACAAAGGACTGGATGGTTCGGTGATGGAATCGCGCATCAATTTTGTCCATCGTCAACCGGATTATCTCCAGGGATATACAGCCGTTTGGAACTTAGAATTGGACTCTCACGAAACTCAAGTCTTTGGCTATCGCCTGCAACTGATGACGGACACCCGGCCTACAACCGCTGGAAATACCCCAGGCAGCCTGAACCAGGCCAAAGCATCGGTTTTGATGGAAGAGGAAGAATGGCGCAATTCGGCGACGCGGATTCGCACCAATAATAAAGCCATCAATGAGGCGATCGCGCAAGCGGAACAAGATATTTATTTGCTGCGGCAAAGTTGGGGGAAAGGGAAAGCGCTATCAGCCGGAATTCCCTGGTTTTCTACCTTATTTGGACGAGACTCGATGATTGCTGCCTCTCAAACCCTGATTTTAGACCCGGCGATCGCGCGATCGACCCTGGAAATTTTAGCCGAATATCAAGGCAAAACCTGGGATGAATGGCGGGATGAACAACCGGGCAAAATTTTGCATGAAATCCGCCTAGGGGAAATGGCACGATGCAATGAAGTTCCCCATACCCCCTATTATGGAACCGTCGATGCCACACCGCTATGGTTGATGCTGTATGCGGAATATTATGCTTGGACTCACGATCGCGACACCCTCGATCGCCTCTGGCAGAATGCGATCGCCGCAATGGAATGGATCGACCGCGAGATAGAAGCAACGGGTTATCTCACCTATTCCTGTAAATCCAATCGCGGATTGGCCAACCAAGGCTGGAAAGACTCCAATGATTGCATCGTCGATCGCGAGGGCAAATTAGCCAACCCCCCGATCGCCTTATGCGAAGTGCAAGGGTATGTCTATGCCGCCAAACAGCGTCTCAGCGAACTCGCCCGCTTGAAAAAACGCCTGGATTTAGCTGAAAGGTGGGAAGAAGAAGCCCGCAACCTGAAAAACCGCTTCAACCGAGATTTTTGGGTCCCGGACCTGGATTTTTGCGCCTTAGCCTTGGATGGAGAAGGCAACCCAATTGATGGCATTTCCTCCAATCCCGGCCATTGTTTAAACTTGGGCATTTTTACCCCAGAAAAAGCCCAAAGTGTGGCGGAACGACTCCTGGCACCGGATTTGTTTAGTGGGTGGGGAATTCGCACCCTCAGCCGCTTATCTCCGGCGTATAATCCGATGGGATATCATACCGGGTCGGTGTGGCCTCACGATAATGCTTTGATTGCCTTGGGATTGCGATCGCAAGGGTACATTGATCAATCCCTGGAAGTGACCGACAGTATCCTGAGTATGACAATCAGGCAGCCCTATCAACGTCCTCCAGAACTGTTCTGCGGGTACGATCGCAGCGAGGGCAATGAACCCGTCCAGTATCCCGTCGCCTGTTCTCCCCAAGCCTGGGCGAGTGGCAGTATTTTCCAGTTTATTCATACAATGGCGAATTTAGTCCCGGATGCGCCAGGAAATTATCTGCGAATCATTGACCCCGCCCTCCCCGAGGCGATCGAACGTCTGTCCATCCAGAATCTGCGCGTCGGTTCCACCCTCCTGGATTTAGAATTTGAGCGGTCCGGAAGCACCACCGCCTGCCGAGTCACCAAAAAACGCGGCAACCTCCGGGTGGTGATTGAAGCCTAATCAACCTCCGAATGTAGGGGTAGTATAGAGCGAGGCTAAATCATTCTGACCCAACTATTCATCCGTGGGAGCATCCGGTGACCGACTACACTAAGGGACCCAGATGCTCCCACTTCTTTTGCTTTCTACGACACCAAGGAAGCCCGATGCCGCCAAGGATTAAGGGATTGTCCAATTCTTAGTAAGCTGCCCTGGCATTTAATTCGATTACAGTAGCGAGCTAGAAGCTCTAATCTTGATGAAGAATAGAATAAATCAGCGATGATGGTTTCACAGGGGAATAGGGTAAGATTGTATGAGGATTTGACTTACAATTTTGCCATCAAAAAACAGGAGAAACGCTGTGTCTATTGCAGATCCGATTAAAATCATTTTAAAACTGGTTAAAGTTCTTGAACAATTGGCGATCCCTTATGTAACCGAAAGCGGGTTAGCAAATGCCCTGAAAACCGACCGCCAGCTTCCCAGTTTTATCGCCCTGATTGTCGATTTGCGTCGGGATAAGGTGGCGGGATTGTTTGAGGCGGTTGAACCCAATTTTAAGGTAACAGAAGCGGCCATGAGAGAAGCGATTCGGGCGCAATCGGGGTTTACCTTAGTCCATAAAGAGACGAAGATTGCGGTGAATCTGTTGTTGTTAAAAGATGAATCGTTTTGGCAGTCTCTATTTAGTCGGCGCAAGGCGATCTCGGTGCAACTGAACCCCGAACGATCGCTGTGGGTCCCTTCCTTGGAAGATATTTTTTTGGAAAAACTCATCGCCTATCGAGATAGCGATCGCAATGGAGATCAACTCTGGCGGGATCTCGTCTGGATGCTGAAGGTTCAGAATGAGGATTTAGACTTTGAGTATCTTCGCGAATGGGCGATCGCACTCCATACCGTCGATATCTACGATCGCGCATTAGGGGAAGCCGGATTTGACATCCTGTAACCGGAAAAAAACCCCAGTGCAATGGGATGTTAGCGCAATCAGGGGATACCCGCAATTATAGAAGTGCGAGCATCTTGCTCGCTATTAGACATCTTGCCAAATTCTTTAAAGCCCCCCTTAAGAAGGGGGGTTGGGGGGATCAATCCGGATTTTTGCAAGAGATCTATTGTTATAACAAATTGATTTAGATTGGCTATAGATATTCTGACCC
>CAYUEH010000590.1:0-3701 GCA_964442465.1 uncultured Laspinema sp.
TTTTTTGGGGAGTTGGGTGTATCTGAATCAGGGGAACTATTCACAGAACAAAACCCGCTGTAGCGGGTTTTGTTTTGTTAAGTTGCAACATCAAGGCTGAGGGTATTTTTTTCAAATAATTTGGATTATTCTAAGGTTAACTGTAAGTTAGGACAAAGTTTCAGTAAATTTTGCAGCGACTTTCGTTGCCAAGCAATTTCATCGGAACCGACCACTGACAGTTGAATCTGGGACCTTTTTCGCATAGAGATAGCAAACTTAGAGATCATACTAATCCCCGAACTATTCAGAAACTCCAGCTTGGTCAGGTCTAGGGTCATGGTGGGGGGATTGAGTTCAGCAATCTGGTTAAGTAACTGGGCGATCGGAGCATAATCCGCTGACCCGGTGAGACTGAGTTCTCCTTGAAGTTTAACCGTTACGGATTCCGGAATGTACTGTACGGTGTAGTCTTCACCTTTGATTTCTTGAACATTCATCTTCGATTGCCTCCGGAGCAGATGCTCTGGTTAAAGTTTACCTGAACTGGACTGATTACGGTTAAAATCCAAATCATAAGGTTATAACACCAATTGAACAAGGGTGGTAGCCAGAAAGAGTTGGGGATGCTCGGGAATCGGGTCAAATTTCCACCCCAATTTGGCTGAGTAGTCAATAATCATGGTCAGAAATCCCAGGCCAGAATCATGACTGTTTTCTTCCATGCGTTTTATATATAACTCTTGCGGGTCCGAGGAGAGCAGTTCCTTAATAAAGGCTTTAAAGCGATCGCTTGCTTCTAGGGTAACTGTATTTCTGGACATTAAAACAATGGTTTTTTCCGGACCTTCGATGAAATGAATTCCGAATCTCACTGGATATTCATCCGAGGGACTATGAAATTTCATGGTATTTTCTAACAGTTCATTAGCAATATAGCTCACAGAACCCTTGCAGTCTTGTTGACGCCGTTTAGCCTGGGGGTCATTATCATCAATGGGCAAAAATGTGGCTAGATAATCCGCCACAAAATAAGCCGATAATAAATTATTGCGCCAGCGGTTTTTAATCGGGCGAGAGTTAGCGGAAAACCCAATATCCAAATAATCATGTCCGGGAGGTAAATCGTGAAGAAAGTCTCCAAATATTTCAATCATGACCGTCTAACTCCTTTCTAAACTATTGTTGTTTAATGACCACCAAGGTCATATCATCCAGCATTTTTTTACCATCCATGTACTTTTTGACATCAGCGATCGCCGCCTGTTTAATTTCCTCAACGGATTGGTGCCAATGCTGACTGATGATGTCACACAATTGATTCATGCCATATCGTTGCTTTTCTCTATTCTGGGCCTCTGTAATTCCATCGGTATAAACTACGATGCCATCTCCGGAGTTGAGTTCCACCCAAATCTGAGCAATAAACTCCGTAATGTCTTCATCTAACCCGATGGGTAGCCCTAGATCCATTGTATCCACCCGCTCAATGGAACCATCCGCACGAACCACCAGAATTTCCTCATGTTGTCCGCTAATCCTCACTTGGCCCTGGCTATAGTTTAACACAGCTAAAGTGAGATTTTTATCGGTCTTCATCCGTTGGACGTTGTGATAAATCGTGCGGTTGAGGGTGTCTAAAAACCTCACGGGGTCAGTTTCCCGACTTTCTTTGAGGGTGCGGACGGCGGTTTGGGTCATCACCATGAGGATCCCGCTTTCGAGTCCATGTCCCGTGACATCTCCAATGGCGATCGTCCCGACCCCATCATAATTCAGAACATCATAATAGTCTCCCCCCACTTCCTCCGCGCTTTCCATAAAAGCCGCAATTTCTAACCCTTCAATGGCGGTTAATTCCTCGGGTTGGGGTAACAGCATTTTTTGAAGTTGTTGAGTGACTTCCAGTTCAGCACTCATCCGGATATTTTCCCCTTTGAGTTTCTCGCTCTCTTGTTGAGCATAGCGCCATTCACTAATATCAATCCCAACAGATACCGTCGCCGTCCCTTGCTGATATTTCTGAACCACCATTAAATAATACCGGGGTTGACCCTGAACCAAAATGCAAATTTCCTGGGACGCACAGAGGGCTGAACTGTGGAGAAACTGCTGCATAAACTCAGCATACTCATGACTATTTTGGGCGAACCCAATTTTTCGACCCACCATGTCTTCCGGCTCTAAATTCAGGCTATCGGCTAGATACCGGTTCACCCCGAGATAAGTTCCACTGGAATTAATCCAAGAAATTGAACCGGGAACCGCATTTAAAACTGCCTCAAGCTGTTCTTTGGAGGAGGCTAATTCTTGTTCATGATGGGTCAGGTCCTGGTTGGCCTGTTCTAAAGCGCTAAAAGAATCTTGAAGCCGATCGACCATCTGGTTAAAAGAATCCGCCAGTTTTTCCAGTTCAATAATACCTCGGGCATAAACAGGGCGATCGAGTTGTCCGGTGGCGATTTGTTCCGAGGAGCGCGTCACCCGCAAAATAGGGCGTGAAATCCATTGAGCGATCGCCACTCCACCGGAAATCGAGACCATCAGGGCCAACAAACAAAGCACCACCGTCTGCTGAATATTGTCATGAATTTCCTCCATGAAATCCGCTTCCGGTATGGCCACTAAAATCAGCCAATCAATCCCGCGATCGTCCTGAAACGGCATCACTTGCAGAAAGTGTCTTCCGCCTTCTAAGAAAAATTCCACCCCCTGGGATTGCTTAATATTCTCCAAAGACCCAAACTCAGCCTTTAACGCATTCAGAGCCGCAATTAAGCGAGGATTTCGACTCTCCGTGGCAGGCAAACGTTGGGGGTCCTCCCCATTGCGTCCCGGAATCAAAGTAGCTTTATTTGTAGAAGTTGCCACCAGTAAACCATTGCGTTCCAGGATAAATGCCTCGCCAGTTTTGCCAATCTGGAGGGTTTCTAAAAACTGATTGATACCTGAGAGGGGGAGATCGCATAAGAGTACCCCCAGGAACTGGCGATCGCGGTCATACACCGGATACACGGCAGAAATATCCAGCCGTTGCCCGATCGCACTCGGTTCAATCCCAGTCCAAATTGGCCTCCCCTCCCTGAGCGCCTGTTGATACCAACCCCGAGTCCGGGCATCATAGTTAGGACGTTCCCTCAGCAATTCCCCCGGTGTCCCGTCCTCCTCGGGAGCATACCGCTGCAAACTCCTCCCCGTTCGCTCCGATGACAACACTAGATAATGTTCTAAGGGGTTGACCCCCACAAACTCCCCCCGTTCGTTGGCATAGGCGATCGTCCCTAAGTCCATCAACTCGCGACTTTGCTCCCAAAAATACTCCAGCAGCAGATCCGGGTCCTCTCGGTCAATTCCATTGTGGCGAAACACTTGGGCGTTGAGGTGATGCACCAAGTGGGGTCGATCTAAATAACGCTGCACCTCTTCTCGCACTCTCAGGGCAATTTCCCCCCGCAGTTGACTGGCAAGTTGATTCACCGTTCGCTGTCCACTCCGAAATGACAACCACCCCACCAGTCCAGTTGAGAGCAAGACGGGAATAATAAACGGAACCACCAGAACCGTGCGCAGGCGAAATTTCCCCAGGGATTGGAACCGAGGGCAACTCAAGGGAATGGGTTTCATGGGTGGCGGCATTGGGGCTGGAGAGGACTGGGTAAGCATTAGGCGGATTTTAAATGTAAAGTGTTTGACATTTCAAGCCGATCACCCTGTTGTTGTAA
>CAYUEH010000591.1:0-3686 GCA_964442465.1 uncultured Laspinema sp.
AACACTGCCGCCAACTGTTGATACTGCTCAAAATTATTGTAAATCTGAGCCGAAATGCGGATGACCCGTTGGGGAGATTTCGGCCAAGGCATGACCTGTAGTTCAATCTGATGGCGATCGAACAGTTGATCATGTAATTCGTCTGCGGATCCATCAGGAATAGGAATACAAGCCATCGATCCAATCATATCTGAGGGGGCGGGGATTTTCAGTCCCAGGGTCTGGCACAGCATCTGCCTTGCAGACAAAACAAGCTGATGGTTTCTTGACATTAATTCGGGCCACCCCCCAGGCAGGAGGGACCCCATAAACTGAATCGCCGCAGGGACGGATAAATAAGCCGAGGGGTCCCCGGTTCCCATCCAATCAAATTCCAGTTGGAAGCGAGATTTATCCGTCCGAGGGGAATTGGCCCCATGACTGATGGTCAGGGGTCGAATTTGCTGCTGACGACTGCTTTTAACGTACAAAAAAGCCGCCCCTTTTGGTGCAGATAACCATTTATGACAGTTGCCGCTATAGTAGGTCGCCCCAATTTCTGATAAATTTAGGGGTAGCATCCCGGGTGCGTGTGCGCCATCAATCAGAGTCTCGATCCCAAATTGGGAAAGCTGCTGAATGATTTCCTCAAGGGGAAAAATTAATCCGGTTTGGCTACTAATATGGTCTAAGAGGACGAGTTTGGTTTTTTCGCAAACTCGTCCCATGACTGCATCGACAATCTCCTGCTTGGAGGCGATGGGGAAGGGAACTGGGGCGACGACAATTCTGGCATCAGCGCGATCGGCGACGAATTCTAAGGCGTTGCGACTGGCGTTGTACTCGTGGTCCGTGGTGAGTAACTCGTCTCCGGGGTTAAACCGCAGCGATCGCAGTACAGAATTCACCCCCGTGGTGGCATTGGGCACAAATACCAAGTCCCGTCCATCCACCCCAACAAATTGGGCTAACTGGTCCCGCGCTTGATCCAAAAGCGGCTCAAATTCGCGCACGAAAAACCGCACAGGTTCCTGTTCTAGCTGCTGCCGCACCTGTTCCTGGGCTTTTAATACCGGGAAGGGACAGGCCCCAAAAGAACCGTGATTTAAAAAAGTAATTTGCGGGTCGAGGGACCAATAAGCGGAAAATTCGGACGGTCTCTGCCCTTCTAAATCCGTGTTGTTTAACATCATCTTGTCTATTTTTAAACCTTGAACATGAAAAGACTAGATTGAAATTCAATCTAATCTCTTCAATCCAAAGTCTAAAATTAATCAACTCCCCGGGTAGGATTCGAACCTACGACCAATCGGTTAACAGCCGACCGCTCTACCACTGAGCTACCGAGGAACGTTTCGGTTTGCTTGGCTCACCGTTATTAATAATACACATACCTTTCTGGTTTTGGCAACCCCTTTTTCAAAAAAATTTTGAATTTTTTTTTGAAGGCTCGGATTGCTTCACAGGAGGGATAGGTGGCGATCACCTGACACTCAGAAAAATCAAGGGTTTTGACCGGCCTACAAACCCCGTCGCAACTGAGCCAGTCGCTGTTGCGCTTCCGCATCCAGTCCAGAGACCAGAAACCGACTAGAGGGCTTGTTGCGGGTTTTCTGTTTACTCCGGCAACGGCGTTCTGTCGCTTCGATCGCCTGGGCGAACTGAAGCGCTGACATCCATTCCGCCCCATATCCTAAAACCGTTTGCTGTTGAGCCCGGTCTGAAGTCGCCACAATTAAACGGCGATGGAGGTTTCCCAAATTTCGCCGAAAAGTGGCACAGGTTTTTTCAATATAGGTATCTGCGGTTTGCCCAAATTCGGTGTAGCAGACGGATAAACTTTTCGAGATGACTTCGGTATAGCAGGGCTCATGGCGAGAGTGAGCATCAAAAACCACCAGGGTGTCTAATCCTTCAAAGGCGCTGTAGTTGATCAGCGACTCGATCAGTTCTCGACGGGAGGCTTCTAACCCGTCAAAGTCTCGCTTGGTTTTGAGCTTTGACCAGAGTCCTATGATGTTGTATCCATCCACGAGCAATAAAGGTCGCGCTGAGGAGCGTGGCATGGCTTTTCTTTACATTTATTTACAATTTACTCAGAATCAGACCGGGCGCTTTGAATTGTATCATTTTTTGTTCTAATCAAACCTTAAATTTAGTTTAAAAATTTTAAACTAAACTCCCGCCAAGCATAACGATATCTTTATAAAGGTATAAAGGTGAAAGGGCCGCAACTACAGAAAATAGCAGTCGCGGCCCTGGGGATCACTCTAAATCCTCAGATTCCATTAACCGTTCGATCAGGGGCTGCGGATTTCCCGAATCGACCATCCGCCCCCGTTCCAACAGGAAAGCCCCATCGCAATAGGCTAATTCCTCAAAACGATGGGTGACCCAGAGTGCCGTTAAACCTCGGCTTTTCACCAACCGCTGGACTTGAGCTACCAAGTCTAACTGACTGTCGGGGTCCAGTAAAGCGGTGGGCTCATCTAATAACAGAACCTCGCAATGGCGGGCGATCGCCCCGGCAATGGCAACCCGCTGCTTTTGACCTCCACTCAGAGCATAGATTGGACGTCGTTGCAGGGCGAGTAAGTTGACCGCTGTGAGGGCCTCTTCCACCCGATGCCGAGTTTGAGCCAGGGTGAGGTTTTCCTCCACTAATCCAAACGCGACATCGGCACCGACAGTCGGCATCACTAACTGATGATCTGGGTTTTGGAATACAAACCCCACGGGACGAGAAATGGCAATTTGACCGTCTTTAGGGGTAAGCAAACCCGCCAGTAGCCGGAGTAACGTGGATTTTCCACTGCCATTGGTCCCCAAGAGCATCCAAAATTCGCCCTGGGGAACAGCCAAGGAGCAGGATTTTAACACCGCTGCTCCCGAGGGCCAGTTAAAGCAGAGGTCCTGGACCACGATCGCCTTGGGGCGATCGTCACTAGGAGACTGGGGGTTCATTGACTCAGGGATTCCACCAAAGAGGCAAATCCAGGCGCTTTGCCTGCCGCTGCTGCCCCAGACTTTTCAGAGATTTGCACCGCTGAGATCTGATTAATAAAGACGGCGATTTTTTTCTCAGGCATCTTCTCGCAGGTGAGTTCCAAAATCTCAGAACTCCCTGAGCGCATCGATCCCACTACCTCCTGGTAGAGGGCCTGGGCATCTTCTAGGGTCTTCCGTTGCACCGACAGAGGTAACGGCGTGTGTTTTAAGGTTAAGTCAATCGTAAACATGATTTGTGGCAAAGTTCATTGGACCGAACCTTTCTAGTATCCCAAAATCTCAGCATTCCGGGGATGTCTGGAAATGAACCACCCCAATTAAGCGGCGATCGCCCCCCAACTTCCGACCCCCTTTCAGGTCCCGGTCCCCACCGCTCAACCCGAGACACCCCCTTCCCTGAAACAATCTTCCGAGGGAGAAAATTGTTCCCCTTCCGTCAGGTTTCAGAAAATTTTTAGATTAGGGGGTTTAAAAATTTTCAGGTTTCCCCCTATAATGAGAAACATAGTAAAGAAACGTAAACTCTTTAACCGCGATCGCCCATTTTCTGCTATAGCCAGCAGAACCCTCGGGCGCAAGCGCTCAGAAAGAGTGAAGCGTAGTCATATTTATTTGGAGATTTTGCGTTATGACGATTGCAGTCGGACGCGCACAGACAGAACGGGGATGGTTTGACGTCCTCGATGACTGGCTAAAAC
>CAYUEH010000592.1:0-3683 GCA_964442465.1 uncultured Laspinema sp.
ATGGTTTGATTTTGATTTGTGGCTGTATTTCGTTGATCTAGTTGAAAAGTTTTGACTAAAATTGAAGCAAGTTCGGCCCGAACAACTCCGCGTTCAGGATGAAATTGTCCGTCGGGATATTGAGTCATTAACCCGGATTCAAGGACCTTTTGAATGGGATTAAGGGGGTGTTGTGCTCGAACGGAAATTATCATGCTTTGTAGCAGTAAGGTGACGGAAACCAGGGTTAAAATTTTCTTCATAGATGGAGGAGAGTTCTCTCAAAACGGTTAGGGTTGAGCGCGGTTTGTGTGAGGGGTCAGGAATCTAAAGTGTTATAGAGTCTGGTGTGGATGGCACCGATCGCTCTATATTAGGTCCCTCACCTCCCTAAACAGCGCAATGGAATAGAACTACAACCGGGGCTTGACCCGATAAGGATTTTCTGGTAGAATTCGGCTGCTTCAGTGACGATTTCTATTATCCGATCGCCCGGGGCGCAAGGCAAGGGAGTCAGAAGTCTATTCTAGGGTGGGGGCTGGGGCTTCCGGGAAAAAATTTTTTGGGGGTTGAGCTTGAACTATTTTGAAAAGTAGGATACAATTGAATAGAGCCATGATGCCCCATCCTGAATCACTCCAAGCCAGGGAATTCCAAGCACAGTCTCTACCCTAAGATGAGACCAAGCCTGAGAGGACAATTAGGGCGACAGTCTCTAGGGACCCCTACCAGAACCCACCCGTCTCAATATCAGTAATTTCACGTACAGAGAAAGTTCCGTAATTTTACGGAGTTAGATCGAGCGATTCCACCGATGATTTTTCCAGAGATGAGCGACAGAATAGTAAGCATAGAGTTCAGGTAAAAGATTATGCAAGTTACAGCAACGGTTCGCGATATGTTCATCAATGCTTCTCTCTCTCAGCAAATCAGTTTCCACGATTGGGTCCTCTTAAACGCATTACCCGAGTCCAACCTCTCTCAAGAAGAGAGACGGATGATCAAGCGCTTAATGCACAGCGTGAGACGAGGTTGGTTTAGGGTGTTAAGCTAAACAAGACCTGAGATCAGTTTTCTCAAGTCCGGTTTCGCCGAAACCGGCTTTTTGTATAGAGAGGGTCAATACATCCCCTCACCCGGTTTAGACACCAAGGCTTGTAGCAAGCCGTCGAGTGTATATTCCTGAGCTTCCACATCAACTCTTCCAAGTAATTCATAACAGGTTTTTGACGTCTGCGGACCAATTGAAGCAATTCGCACGTTATTTAATAAGCTTTGCCAAGGTTGATCGCCACTGCGGGATTGGCGATCCAGTAACCGGCAAAAGTTGCGCACGGTTTTAGAACTGGCGAAGGTGATGATATCAATACGCCTCTGTTGCAGCGCTTTCCATGCTTCCGGCGCGATCGCATCGGGACAACCCGACTCATAAGCAGCAACTTCTTCCACCATCGCACCTTGCGTCGTAAACTCCGCAACTAATACCTCTCGTCCCCCCGTTTCCACCCGAGGGAACAAAAATTTTTGTCCCGATACATCTTCGGGAAATTGTTCCACCAGGGAATCTGCAACAAAATCTGGAGGAATATAATCCGCTGTCAAACTCCGCTGTTGTAAGGTGGCAGCAGTTTTTTTGCCGACAACGGCAATTTTAACTCCTGCCAGAATGCGGGTATCTTTTCCCTTGGCAAGGAGGCGATCGCAGAAGTAATCCACAGCATTGGCAGAGGTGAGAATTAACCAGTCAAACTCCGAAATTCGGGCGATCGCATCATCCAAAGACTCCCAACTGGAGGGAGGACGAATTTCCAACGCAGGCATTTCAATTACCGTTGCACCAACATCGGTTAGCATTTCAGTAAAGGTACTCGATTGTCCCGCCGATCGCGTGACGAGAACGGTTTTTCCCGTTAAACCCGAGGCAGAATTAGGGGAAGACTTGGCAGCGTGAGAGGAATAGTTAGACATGGAAACAGAGTCAGCAGAATCGGGAGAGAGTGGACGACGAGAGGGGGAGTCGGGAAGCAGATAGTCGCGTAATTTGACCACTTCGCCAATGACAATCACCGCAGGAGAGAGAGACTCTCCACGGGTGCGATCGCGGATATCGGTGAAGGTCCCTGTCCAAACCACCTGCCGAGGGGTGCCACAAGCGCGAATAATGGCGATGGGAGTTTGGGGGGATTTGCCATGTTGCAGCAACTGTCGGAGAATTTCATCCAGTTGCCTTGTCCCCATTAAAATCACAACTGTCGGCATTTGCGACAGGGTTTCCCAGTCGAGGCGATCGCAATCATGTCCCGTTACCACCGTAAACGAATGACTCATCACCGGATCGGTTAGGGGAATTCCGGCGAGTAACGGTCCCGCTAACGCCGAAGAAATGCCGGGGATGACTTCATAAGCACATCTTGCCGCCTTCAACGCCTGGATTTCCTCCGTACAGCGTCCGAAAATAAAGGGGTCTCCACTTTTCAGGCGAACCACCCGCTTGCCTTGCTGACATTGCGCCACCAGGAGGCGATCGATATCCCCCTGTTGCCAACTGGGTTGTCCACCGCGTTTCCCGACATGGATCCGTTGACAACCCGCAGGAGCCAATTGCAACAAAGACTCATCAATCAGGGCATCATACACGATCGCCTCCGCTTCCGCCAACAATTGCCGCGATCGCATCGTTAAATAGGCAGCATCCCCAGGACCTGCACCCACTAAATAGACAATTCCCCCTGTTTCAGTCACAATTGCTAGTCCCTTTTGACATCCTCAGACGGTATCTTACCTTGATTCCGGTGGCACTGCTGCCTTTTATAGTAATTCTCCCCTTCACCCTGACTAAAGCGCAACTCATATAGTATTTTCGATCAGGAGTGCTTCATCGAAAATCACCTGAAACCATGTCAACCCCCCCGCAAACCATCTCCCTCCTGTGTCCCACACGCGGACGTCCGGAACAGGCATTACGACTTGCTTTGAGTGTGTTAAACACGGCATCTCAACCCCAGCGAGTCGAACTGCTGTTTTATGTGGATGATGACGATAAGAAACAATCCGAGTATTTGGAACAGTTTAAAACCCATAAACCGAAATTGGACCGCTTTCGCCGCTGTGGGTTTTTATTGGGAGAGGCGATCGGGATTTCCAAAGCATGGAACGAACTCGCCAGTCGCTGCGAAGGTAACCTTCTAATTATGGCAGCCGATGACCAAACCTACAACGATTTCGGATGGGACAGTCGCCTCGACATCGAAACCCAGAAATATCCCGATGAAATCTTTTGTATGTGGTTCAACGAAGGACATTGGCAAGAAAAACTCTGTACCTTCCCCATCGTCTCCCGCAAATGGTGTCAAACATTAGGCTATTTTACCACGGGATTATTTGAATGCCTCTATGATGATATGTGGATTTGGGAAATTGCCAAACGAGTCGGCAGATTGCACTACATTCCCGATATCCTAACAGAACATTTACACTGGGGATATGGCAAAGCAGAAATTGATGAAACCTATCAACATAAACAAGTTGATGCTGACAAAAAGTTAAAACCCGCAGTCTATCGAGACATGGACTTATATTGTAGAACCGTTCCCTATCGAGAAACCGATGCCAGACGCATCGCCGCCGTCATGCAAGGAAAAGTTTTCCTCTATCCCGTACAGTTAATGGTCCCCGGCAAATCCACCATCTTCGATCGCCGAGAC
>CAYUEH010000593.1:0-3680 GCA_964442465.1 uncultured Laspinema sp.
CGCTATCACTTGGCACTTGCACCCTTTCCCAATCTCACAACTGCTGTAAAAACTGCTTTTGATATTCTTGTTCTGTGACAATATCCAGCATACTCTCCACTCGGTCTAAAAACACTTTTCCCTCTAAATGGTCATATTCATGCTGGAAAATCCGGGCTACAAATCCGGTAAATTCTTGATGGTGTAATTTCCCCTGCCGATCCAGATATTTGACCTCGATCGCCTGATGTCTGGGCACTAATCCGCGAATTCCGGGTACGCTCAAACAGCCTTCCCAATCTTTGACCTTTTCCTCAGAATAGGCGATAATGGTAGGGTCAATAATGGCGATCGCCTCCATTGTCGGAGCCTGGGGATAGCGCAAGGTGGGACGGGATGCTAAAATAAAGACCCGATAGGATTCACCAATCTGGGGAGCCGCAATTCCGACTCCATTGGCCGGTTTCAAGGTTGCCATCAAATCCTCAATCAGCGATTGGATGGAGTCGAGGTGAACGTTAGTCACAGGTTGGGCTTTTTCCCGTAAGACAGGATTGCCTAATTGCACAATTTCTCGCAGGTTATTCATCGCTTTTCTCTTATATAGGGAATCTTGCTACAGTCTGACTCTCGTCGTGAATCCGTTGGAGCATCTTGCTCCCTATTGCGCTATACACAGTCCCTGTGGGGGATTTATCTCTTGTTTGTCGGGCGCTTCGCGAAGCGCCCCTACAGGGGAGGGCGGGGTTTTTAGCCCGTTGTTGCTTAAAACCGGGGATTAACCGGCATTTCCCCCGGTTCTACGGTGATATTCAGGATTTGTCCATCGCGGTTAATTTGCAATTCTAAAGAGTTTCCGACTTGGGACCCTTGGACAATTTGCTGGACTACATCGGACTGGGAAATTTCCTGATTTTCCATGCGCTGAATTACATCCCCTTCCTGCAATCCGGCACGTTCCGCAGGGGAATTGGGAGAGATTCGCACAATTAATACCCCATTATCCACGGATAATCGCATGGGACTATTGGGGTCGGTATTTAACTCTTCTTGTAATTCCGGCGTGATAGTCACCATTTCAATCCCTAGGAAGGGATGTTGAACTTTGCCGGTGGTAATTAATTGCTGGGCGATCGCTTGTGCGGTTTGAATCGGAATGGCAAATCCCAACCCTTGGGCACCACTAATAATCGCCGTATTCATGCCAATCACTTCCCCTCGGGAATTGAGCAACGGACCCCCAGAGTTACCCGGATTAATTGCCGCATCGGTTTGGATAAACCCCACCCGCTTATCGGGAACTCCCACATCCCGACTCGATCGCCCGGTGGCGCTGACAATCCCTGCCGTCACACTATTATCTAACCCCAGGGGATTGCCAATGGCGATCGCCCATTCCCCCGGTTGCAGTTCTTCTGAATTCCCCAGAGTCGCTTTGGGTAGTGCCGTCGCCTCAATCTTCACCACCGCCACATCAGAAATCGGGTCCTCTCCCAATACCGTTCCTTCAAAACTGCGTCCATCCCGGAGCACTACACTCACCGTATCCGCACCATTAATCACATGAGCATTGGTCAAAATCTGACCATCATCACTGATAATAAATCCCGACCCTGTACCCCGTTCCAGACGTTGTTGGGGTTCCATCGGCGTTTGTCCAAAAAATCGCCGAAAGAACGGATCCCGAAAGGCATCCGGTATATCCTGGGTAACTGTTCGTGCGGCATCAATTCGCACCACTGCCGGACCCACTTTTTCCACTGCCTCGACAATAAAATTAGAATTTACCGGCAACGATGAGACTCGCCGAGGGAGAGGAGCGTCATCGGGCGTCGTCACTGTGGGAGTTCTAGGATCCAACGATTCTAAGGAGAAAGGGCCATTGGTGCGCAACCAGCGATCGCCCATAAATGCTGCACCCGCTCCCACCACCACCACCAACAGGTAAAGTAGCACCTGCGTCCCGGAAAAATGACTTCGTTGATGATCTCGCTCTGAATTTTTCATTGCTGCCTGCCTATGCTCCTTGCTAAAACTCGTTAAACAATCTTCGTTTCTAAAAAAAGACTTAAAATTTAGTCTTTAACCCCTTTGATTATAAACAATTCCTGAATCCAAACCGCGATCGCCTCCGAAACTCAACCCCCTTGCACAACCGATTGTTAGTTTAGATACAAGCATCATCCGGCGATCGCCTGCTCTGGGCAGAATTTTTTGCTACAGTCATAAAGCATCAGAGATTAGTGCTTGCGAGGTCAGTTGTGGAGATTCCTCTCGAAAGTCTTTGGGATCGGGTCCTAGAACGGTTACAGGTACAATTGAGCCGTCCCACCTTTGAAACCTGGATCAAAACCGCCACTGCCGTGCAGCTAGAAAACAACTGCTTGGTGATTGATACCCCCAATCCCTTTGCCCGCAACTGGCTACAGAAGTATTACATTAAAACCATTGCGGATGTCGTCACCGATATCCTGGGACATCCCGTGGATATTTACATCACCACCAGTGGCAGTGAAGCTACCCAAGGGAGCGATCGCAGTGACTATATGTGGCCCTCTCCCGTTGTCACCCAGAGTCCCGAACCCAGTCCCACCCATCCCCACCGTCCTCCAGAACTCAATTCCAAATATGTCTTTTCCCGATTTGTGGTGGGTGCAAATAACCGGATGGCTCATGCTGCCTCCCTCGCCGTTGCCGAATCTCCAGGACGGGAATTTAATCCGTTGTTTCTCTGTGGCGGGGTCGGATTGGGCAAAACTCACCTGATGCAGGCGATCGGTCATTATCGCTTAGAAATCTCTCCCGATTGTAAGATATTTTATGTCTCGACGGAACAATTCACCAATGATTTAATTGCTGCCATTCGCAAGGATAGTATGCAGAGTTTCCGGGAACATTATCGAGCGGCAGATGTGTTATTAGTCGATGACATTCAATTTATTGAAGGTAAAGAATACACCCAAGAAGAATTTTTCTATACGTTTAATACCCTCCATGAAGCCGGGAAGCAAGTGGTTTTAGCTTCAGACCGCCCCCCCAATCAAATCCCCCGGTTGCAAGAGCGCTTATGTTCGCGGTTTTCAATGGGATTAATTGCAGATGTTCAAACCCCCGATTTAGAAACCCGCATGGCTATTTTGCAAAAAAAAGCCGAATATGAAAAAATGCGCTTGCCTCGGGATGTGATTGAATATATTGCCTCTCATTTCACCTCGAATATTCGAGAATTAGAGGGGGCATTAATTCGGGTGGTGGCCTATTTGTCCATTTCTGGGTTACCGATGACCGTGGAAAATATTGCCCCAATTTTAAATCCCCAAACCGAGCCAGTCAAGGCTACCGTAGAATCGGTGATGACGGCGGTGGTGGAGATATTGGGAATTTCCCTAGAGGATTTGAAGGGGAATTCGCGACGACGAGAAATCAGCCAAGCGCGTCAGATTGCCATGTATCTGATCCGTCAGCATACGGATTTGAGTTTACCGAAGATTGGGGAAGAGTTTGGGGGAAAAGACCATACGACGGTGATGTACAGTTGCGAAAAAATTGCGGCGCTTAAGGATAATGATGTGGAAATGCGGAATTTGCTCAGGCAGTTGAGCGATCGCATTCACTTTGCGAGTAAATCCTCGGAGTAAAGAGTCGGAAGGGTTTCCTCCCCAAGGCATTCCTTCCTTGGGGGCGATCGCCTGGGGAAAATT
>CAYUEH010000594.1:0-3667 GCA_964442465.1 uncultured Laspinema sp.
GGGCATTGCCCACCCTACAATTTTTAATGCTTTTATCAACCGGATTTAGTATCAATCTGATTCATTCCCTCGGTTGGGTAGAGAAAAAGGGGGAGGCGATCGCATCGCCTCCCCCTTTTTGAGGATTTCTGTTCCCACCCCAATCGGGTGAAGGCGGGAATGATTATCGCCAATGTTCGCTTAAACGCACCGGGAGAAGTTGTCCGGGTTCGACAATGGCGGCGATCTCGGAACGCAGCAGGGAGGTGACTGCACCGGCGGCGGCACCGCCTAAGAGAGGACCTCCTGCTAAACCTCCGAGGACGGCACCCGCAACGGCCCCTACTGCGGAGTAGCTGAGGGTTCTTCTCTCGGAAATATCTCGGTTGCCGTTGAGGGGGTCGGATTGGGCGAGGAAGGGGATAGCGCGACCGTCAAGGATGATGGATTGGGTCTGAAAGCGGATGTTTCCCCGATCGCGCACGAAACTGCCAATCACTGGGGTGCCCACGGGCGCAATTAATTGGCCGGTGCGATCGTAAATGTCGGAATACACGAGGAGCACTTCTTGTCTGGGGAGGCGGTCTTCTAGGGCGATCGCCACGGAACCGGGATAGTTCAGGACTAAAACAGTTCCGGAAGAGAGCAACACATCAGAGGGGATATTCGCCGCGACTTCCTCGGGGATGGATGGGGGAGTTTCAGGGGTTACAGGTTCGGTCCGGGGGGCGATCGCCCCGGTGGTTGGCAGGGGTTGTCCAAAGGCGAGGATACCATCGGTCCCCGGATTGAGGGCCGTGGGTGTTGCCATCGCGGGAGAGGGCGGTGGCGGTGAAATTTCGGGTTCCACATTCACCGGAATGGGGGTACTCTGCCCGATCGCCTCCTCAACGGAGGAACTTTCCACTGGGGGAACGGTGACGGTGGGGGTCCTATTTACACCCGTCGAGGTTTCCACTGGCAATTCAAAGTCTAAATCCTCGCTTAATTCCAGCGATCGGGCATCCTCAACGGGGATGTTTAATTCTGAGAGTTGCGGTGGCGGTGGCGGTGGCGGCACATTCAGAATTGGCATTTGTTCCAATTCTGGGGTTGGTTCGGGCAAGGAAATGCCGGGGGGCTGATTCGCTGCCGATGGCGGTAACATGGGGAGAGTGCGAAGGTCCGGACTCCGTTCTGTTGCTGTAGTGGGTAAAGACTCTGCCAGTTGCACTGCCGGACGAACCACCCAGCGATTGCTTTGTCCGATCGGGGTGACGGTGACGGGGTTGGAGTCTAGGGTGACTCCTGATGCAAATTCCATGACAATCCGGGTGACCCCTGAGTCCATTTGAGCAATCCGAATTTCCCGGACGATCCCTTGATAAGTTTCGGCGCTGGATTGTACGGGATTCTCGCTATTGGGGATGTCGATCGCAATTCGCAGGGGGTCGGTGAGGATGGAATAGTCTGGAGTGACGCCTTCGGGAACGGTAATTTGCAGTTCGTTGGTATAGGGGTCAAATTCCCAGATTCTCAGTTCTGGCGCGGAGGCGATCGCCGGGATGGAGGAATTTGAGAGAGGTTCGGAGGCGATCGCCAATCCTGTTCTGGGTATGGAACTCCAGAAGGTCGTCGCTAACAGGACTAAGGAAAACCGCCGCGCTAATCTTGCTTTGTGCATGGCTTGTTAAAAATAGGTTAAAGGGATTTTTAGGGAGCTAGGTTGAGACTTCAGATGCGGTTAGAGATGAGTTAAATATAAAAGTTTAAGGGACAGGAGAAGGCGATTCGGATTTTGGGAATTGAGTTCAACTCTTATCCGATTTTGTCCCATTTGTCAAGGGGTTCAATTCACCCAATTCCGGTGCGGTGGAACCCGAGGATTAAGACTCAGGAAACATTGCGCCCCTTACTAAACAAAGACAGGGCCATTGCCCCGCCAATCATCCCTAACCCGGTACTGGTGGCTAATACGAGACCCACGGGAAGTGGAATCGAACTAAATCCTAGAAATTGCAAGGAAACCGGGGTGGCATTTTGGACCGACAACAGGGCGATCGCTACCACCCAAATCGCGGCGATCGCACTCACTAAGATTGGAATTAGTTTGGTAATGGGCATAATCTTTTCACCTCTTTTACAGCAACAAACGGCAGGGATTTAAACCCCGCCGTTCCCTGGGTGGTTACTATGCAGCAACCGGGGCCAGTTTATCGATTTTTGCCTGCATTTCTTGGCCGACTTTTTGGAGTTTTTCGGGAGAATTGGTTTCCATATAAACCCGAATCAAAGGTTCCGTTCCCGAGGGACGCAACAAGATCCAACCGCCATCTTCAAGATAGAGTTTAATCCCATCTTTGCGACCGACTTCTTTGACCTTAATTCCGGCGACTTCTGTCGGAGGATTTTTCAGATAAGCGTCAAGAACCGCTGATTTGTGCGCTTCGGTCAAATGTAAATCCAGACGGTTGTTATAAAGAGGACCGCCTGCTTCGGCAATCACCTCTTCCACCAATTGACTCAGGGGTTTACCGGCGAAAGCGACTGCTTCTGCCACCAACATATCAGCCAGAATGCCATCTTTTTCGGGAATGTGACCCAAGATGCTCAAACCGCCGGATTCTTCCCCGCCGATGAGTACATCCGTTTCCCGCATTTTTTCCCCAACATATTTAAACCCAACAGCGGTTTCATACAGAGTTAAACCGTATTTTTCCGCCAGGTTATCTAACAGGTGAGTGGTGGCAACGGTGCGGACAATTGCGCCTTTTTTGCCTTTATTTTGGAGCAAATGCTTGGCTAATAAAAGCAGGATGGTATTGGGGGTGAGAACAGTGCCTTTTTCATCGACAATTCCGAAGCGATCGGCATCTCCATCGGTTGCCAACCCCAAATCGGCATTATCTTTTTTGACCGCATCCACCAACTCTACCAGCATCTCCCCTTTGGGTTCAGGCATTCCTCCCCCAAACAGGACATCACGCCAAGTGTGGAAACTTTCAGTTTCGCAACCGCAATGGTCTAAAACCAGGTCTAAATAACCCCGGGATGTGGAATACAATGCATCATATTTGACCTTGAGTTTCGCCTTACGAATGGTATCTACATCCAGCAAGGTGTAGAGGAATTCCAGATAAGCGGGTTTAGGGTCAAAAATGGAAATTTTATCGGTATTCTTACCCGAGGGCGGTTCATCCGATGCCTTGGCAATATTAGCCACAATGGTATCGGTGATTTCTGGGGTAGCAGGACCCGCATAATCGGGGATATATTTAATGCCACAATAAGGGGCTGGGTTGTGGGAGGCGGTGAACATTAATGCACCGGCAGTATTGAGATGGCGGGCATTATAAGCAATTACCGGAGTCGGACAATCCCGGTCCGTCATCTTGACAGTCCAACCCAAATCTACTAAGACTTCCGCCGCTGTTCGAGAAAATTGGTCAGCCAAAAAGCGGGGGTCATAAGCAATTAAAACGGGTTTATCTTTACTGTAGGCGGTTTCCAGATAAGCGGCGATCGCCCTCGTCACCTTCCGCACGTTGGCAAAGGTAAAATCTCGGGCGATAATCCCCCGCCATCCATCGGTCCCAAATACGATTTCCTCTGAGGTGCCTGCTGCACTCATGTTTGCTAGTCTCTCTGAACGCACTTCTATGTAATTAGAGTACCACCTATTAAAAAAACCCTCTTACTGGTTTAAGAG
>CAYUEH010000595.1:0-3657 GCA_964442465.1 uncultured Laspinema sp.
ATTTTTATAGGCTATCTCCTACCAAAATGACTTGACGATCGCCCCATGACAAAAATCATTCATATTATTCTTCGTTATTCGTTATTCGTTATTTATCCTCCACCCCCACTCTCCCACACCTTCCACACTCCCCACACTTTACAATCGCCTGCGAATAATCTCCGCCAATCGAGCTTGGTGTTGCTCGGATTTAATCTGATTCAATTCTGCGATTTTTTGGAGAATTTAGATTGAGACTCTTCTAAAAGAGCTTGCATTTGCTGCCGTTGTTGTTCAGATATTTGTAATTCAGATTGGGTTTGTTGTAGCTGTTTCCGAGACTGTTGTATTCGGTATGGACTTGCTGTTGTTGCAACTTTAATTGCGCGAATTCTGCCTGGGTTTGCTGTAATTGTGTGCGCTCGCGCTCTAATTCAGTTTGGGTTTGTTGCAATTGGATTTGAGTGTTTTGCAATTGTTATCGGAGGTGTTAGAGTTCTGCTTGGGTCTGGGAATATTCTTCTTTTAAGGTGGCTAATTCGGTAGTTTTTTGGTGCAGTTGTTCGTTTGATGCGGTTAACTCCCGTTGCAGTTGACAGGGGGACTGTTCCAGGTGGGTTTGGGTTCGGTTGAGTTGGATTTTCAGTTGTTCTAATTCAACTTGACTTGGGTGCACAAGTCCCACTTGTCTTCCCATTCTGGTCGCTTATCTCTGTAGTCACCTTGAATAAGCAGAATGTCAGTATTGGCTTGTCTGGCAGTTTCTAGCATTGCCGGAGAAATATCTAAACCCGCCCGTTCCACCTCTGGAAAGCAGCTTAAAAAGTAGCCCGTCCCGCAAGCGACATCGAGCCATTGAGGATTGTCTCCGATTTCTTCTAGAAGTCGGGCGATGGTTTCTCGCTCAAAGTCAGCATCAATTTTTGATAAGTCATTGAGCAAGAAGCGTTGGTTGTAGTTTTGGGCGTAGTTCTGGTCATAGATATTAAGTACATTATCCTCATTCATATTTTGCCTCCTTAATTTTTAATTGATCGAATTGATCTGCTAAGGAAAAAGGGATTGTCTTAGTAGGGTGAGCATTGCCCACCAATTCATCATTTTTGACCCGATTGGTTATTGTCGGTAATGACCACGGATTGATAATCATGGCTAAATGGGTTTGTTGTGGACTGTAAAATGGCTATTTTAAAACCCAAATTCGCCCCCTGTCTAGGTTTTTAGAAAAAATTAAAGATTACTTGATTCCATAGAGAGCATATAGCCCCTAGCGTTAGGGGCCACTAGGGAGCCATGAGGGCCGGACCCGGACTGGCTAAATGGCCCCTAAAGCTTGCCAGCTTTGAGTTTGAGAAGTTAGCTTGATGCGTATGGGGCGATGCCCACCCTACTTGCTATAATTCAAGAAAGCGTACCTCATCCACAAAATTCTATGGTTAATGCGGCTTACGATGATGTCTTGAGCGCTGCTATAAACTTGTCTCCCCATTTACGAGTCATGTTAGCAGAACAGTTATTAAACAGTCTGGATACAGTAGAACAAAATGAAATCAATGCAGCTTGGGCAGAAGAAGCAGAAAAACGAGTGTTAGGTATTCAGCAAGGTCGAGTGACACGGATTTCTGGGTCAGAAGTTATGCAGGAGTTGCGGGAAAGACACCAAAAATGATTTAGGATTTTCATCCCGCCGCGAAACAAGAGTTAAATGATACCGTTAACTACTACGACAACATCAATCCTGACTTGGGCGATGCTTTTTTAGATGAATTCGATCGCACTTTAGAGCGCATCCAACGATTTCCTAAAGCTGGGTCGTTGTTATCGGCGAATACCCGGTATTGCCGTATAGGACGTTTTCCCTATAGTATTATTTATCAAATTCAAGAGGAAGAAACACTCTTAATTGTGGCAGTGATGCACTGGCAACGCCAACCCCTTTACTGGCAAAATCGACTTTAATCTTTCTGGTCGTTTCTATGAAAACTAACGTCCTTTCAATCCAGTTGTAATGGGTAGGGTGGGCAATGCCAACCAATTCGTCATTTCTCCTGTTACAAAAACTCTCTAGGAGTCACAATTAATGTTTGAGATTCAATTTGCGATTTTAATGATAAAAGATCGCGATCGCCAGTAATCAGAAACATTGCCTTAGCATCGATCGCTAATTCTAAAAACTTATTGTCATCAACATCTCGACAAATCTCGACTTGAGATTCCACCTTGACAAATTGACTATAATGTTTGACGACTCTCAAGAAATCTTCTCGTTCTTCATCGGAAATATATTTATCAAATTTGCGCTTGTAAATCCTTGTTACTAATTCTTGATAGGTCTCATCACTTTGAGCAATTTTAAAGCTCTCATAAACCCGATTAAAGACTTTTCGTGCCGTTCCTTCTGGACTCAAAACCGCACTAATTAAAACATTGGTGTCAATCACAATCAGCTTAGGATTCATCCGCCAGTAAGTCCTGGAGAATTTCTTCAGTTAATCCTTTTTCTTGAGCATTTTTGCCAATGCGGTCAAAGACGGTTAACAAATCTTCTTCTTGAGAGTTTATTCGTTTATCAATTTCCTCTTTTAGTTTGATTTGCTCCTCTTGAGGAAGTTGTTGAACTAGAATTAAGATTTGTTCAAAAGTTAAAGGGAGTTGATAGGTGTTCGACATCATAGCCATGAGTCTTAAAATTGCTTTATTATAGCCCAAAAGATTACCAATGCCCACCCATTCCCACACCCAATCCGTCTTCGACCACTACCAAAGAACCCTAACTTTCTGCCCCCAACCCGCGAAAATCCAAGAACCGATCGCGGGTCTCCACTGGACCCTCTGGGATATTCCCCAAGCGATGGAACATTACCTCCAAGCCCACGCACTTAATCCCCAGGCACAATGGCATCACTGGGGTTTGTACTTTGGCCTTCAACGCCTTGCGGGTCTGGAATCCCCTAGAATACTCGAATTTTGCCAGCGCATCCTCGATCTTGTCAAGCCAAACACTCATCACGATGCCAACTGGGGGTTTACCCCGCTACTGCTCTCCACCGCCTATCGTTACTGGGGAGAGGGCAATGTTGCCACCCAAGGGCAAGCCCAACGCGCCTGGACAATCCTCCATCAGTCTGATCGCGCCATTTTAGAGCCTGATTATCCCGAACTGATTCACCATGCTTGGACAGAGCGACGAAATCACCCTGCCAACTTTCTCATCATTGGCGTTTGGAAATGCGGCACAACCTCCCTTGATCGCTACCTGAGTCAACATCCCCAAATTCTGCCCACCCTCGCCTAGGTGTAACATCAAATGCCCCCTCTTTTTTCCGAGTTCTCTACTATCTTAAACAATAGACCTCTTGCAAAAAAAAGGAAGGATTGATCCCCCTAACCCCCCTTAGAGATCCCCCTCCCGTCCCCCTTCCCAAGGGGGAAGCCAGAGGAATAAATGTTTAATTCCACCGGGGGCTTTAAAGAATTTTGCAAGAGGTCTAATCAACCCATCAGGGTTTTTCCTCCGTTGTCACCCTTTAAAACCTTTATCAAAGGGTTAAAATATGATTGGCCTGAACGATACATCATATTTTAACGCTGAATATTTCCTGATGTCAAAGACCACTTTTCCTAAAATTAGTGTGATCGTTCCCACTTATAATTGTTCTGATTACCTTTCTACTGCTG
>CAYUEH010000596.1:0-3653 GCA_964442465.1 uncultured Laspinema sp.
CTAAAATTGTTTCCATTTCCGACAGTTCTACAGCCCCGGAGAACGGTTCTTCATTCATGAAAAAGAACGGGGTTCCATTAATGCCTAATTGGCGCGCCAGCATCAGGTCTTCCTCAATAGCAGATTGGGCCGTTTCACTCTGACGATCGCTGTTAAATTTCTCCAGATCTAAATTTAAACTTTGGGCGATCGTCCCATATAAAGGTTCTCCCAACTGCTCTTGTTGCTGGAATAATGCATCATAATAGTCCCAGAATTTTCCCTGTTGTCCAGCGGCCCAAGCGGCTTGAGCTGCGGGAAGGGCTTGGGGATGAATCTGACTCAAAGGCAGATGCTTGTAGGTCAAAGTGACCTCCCCTTGATGTTTAGCCATAAACTGATTCACCGTTTCATGAGCTTTGGCACAAAACGGACATTGAAAATCGGAAAATTCGACCAGCACGATATTGTTCTGGGGAGAACCTTTAACGGGAGAATTTCCGATAATTGCCCCCGGGTTGGTACTCATCTGCTGTAAGAAAGCCTGCCTTGCTTGCTGAACCTCATTTTGTTGGGACTCCTGATAGGCTTGGACCGATTCAATAATGACTTGTGGATTATTGCGAATAATCTCCAAGACTTGTGCTTCGAGTTTGGGATTGGCACTGGTGCCATTGGGACTGGTACAACCGAACAATCCAAAACCGAATATCAAACAGCAGGCTAAAGTCAATGAAAAAAAGCGAAACCGGGACATGAATAACCTCTGGGATAAAAATTAGCAGCAGATCACTACTATAGGCGCTTTCCCGGGATTTTGACGAGTTTCCCCTGGGTGCAGAAGATGGGTTTCATTAGTGATATCGATCGCTGCTAGATTAGAGGAGTAAGGCTACCATCATTTCCAGCACTCCCCTGCCCTTTGGCAACACTGGACTGCGGTGGATTTCGGTAGCCTACAGTACAGTTTGGGGATGAAGGAGTCGTCGCCTCGGTTATTTAAACCGAACGGATTTGGCCAGTCTGCTGTTGTTTGCCTTGAAAGCAAGTCCGAAGCACCAATGCCAAGTTGAGAGGTCCCCTGTTATCCCTGAACAGCGATCGTCCCTCAGTTACATTGCGCTGATCACAAACCGTTGCTGTTGGGATCTGACCGATCACTAGACTCTAACCACCCCTCGCGAACGTTACTCAATATCATGTATGAGCGGATTTTTTCAGTGCCCGATCACCTCAAATCCCCGAATCAACCGATTAAAGTGGGGGTGTTACATTCCCTAACGGGTACGATGTCGATCGGGGAAGTATCAGTCAAAGATGCCACCTTGTTAGCCATTGAAGAAATTAATGCGGCAGGTGGGGTCCTGGGCCGCCCCCTAGAAGCGGTGATTGCCGATGGGGAAAGCAATTTAAAAACCTTTGCGGACAAAGCCAAACAATTACTCACCCAGGATCAAGTGGAGGTGATCTTTGGTTGCTGGACCTCGGCATCCCGCAAAGCGGTCCTCCCGATTTTAGAGGAATTAAATGGATTGTTGTTTTATCCGGTGCAATATGAAGGATTAGAACAGTCCCCCAATATTTTCTATACGGGTGCAGCACCCAATCAACAAATCGTTCCAGCGGTGCAATATTTATTGGATCGGGGCTTTCGCCACATTTATTTACTCGGGTCAGATTATATTTTCCCCCGGAGTGCCAATCAAATTATTAAAGCGCAATTAGTAGCCCAAGATGCGGTTTTAGCCGGGGAAGAATACATTCCCCTAGGTTCGCAGGAGGTGAGTACGGCGATCGCCGATATTCTTTCCGTGCAACCGGATGCGGTATTCAATACCCTCAATGGCGATACCAATGTGGCATTTTTCCGAGAGTTAAAGCAAGCGGGGTTGACCCCGGATGACTTGCTGGTGATGTCCGTAAGTGTTGCCGAGGCGGAGGTCCGGGAAATAGGGCCAGACTTCACCTCCGGACATCTGGTGGCGTGGAATTACTTTCAAAGCATCGATACCCTGGAAAATCAGAAATTCGTCAGGGCCTATAAAGCCAAATATGGCAGCGATCGCGTCACCTCGGACCCGATCGCCTCGGGGTATCTGGGGGTCTATTTGTGGAAAAAAGCTGTGGAAAAAGCCCAGTCTACCCAAGTCTTGAAGGTGAAAAAGGCCGCTAAAAATATAGAACTGGTCACCCCCAAAGGGTTAGTCAAACTGGATGCCAAAACCCAGCATCTATGGAATACCGTCCGCATTGGCCAAATCAAGCCCGATGGGGCGATCGCCGAAATTTGGAACTCCCAAGCGGCAGTCGCCCCAGACCCCTTTTTATCCCGCTATCCTTGGGCCGCAGGTCTCTCTCAACGGGGATTCCGCTGGGGAATCAATGCCAAATTGATGAGCTTATTTAGCGCTTTAGTGGCGATCGCCTGGGTGACTTTGAGTCTGGAATGGCTGACGGCAGCGGAAATTGAAACGAATATCGCCGCCTTAATTCAGCGAGTTGAGCAACTTTCTACACCCCAGGATGAAATGTTGCAATGGTGCGATGCGGTGATGGCGGCAGCGCAACGCAGTCAATATTTATTGCTCATGCTACTCCTGTTGAGCATCATCTCAATGGCTGTGGCCTTTTTTGTGATTTCCCGAATTACTCGGGCCTTAAATGGGGTGACTCAAACCGCCCAACGATTAGCATCAGGAGATTTAACCGCCCGATCGCCTCTGGTTTCTGGAGATGAAATCGGGGTGCTCTCGAACACCCTGAATACAATGGCACAACAGGTCAACTGTTTACTCAAAGGGTTAGAAGTGCGTTCTCGCCAAGTGGAAGAACACAGTTTAGAATTAGAGGCAGCGGTTTATGCCGCACAAGCAGCTAGTCGAGCGAAAAGCACCTTTTTAGCCAATATGAGCCACGAATTGCGAACGCCACTGAATGCGATCGTCGGTTATAGCGAACTGCTGCAAGAAGAAGTAGAGGAGATTCTCGCCGATGAACAGTTGATCGGCGACCTCCAAAAAATTAACATCGCGGGCAAAAATCTCTTGGCGATCGTCAGTGACATTTTAGATATTTCTAAAATTGAAGCAGGCAAAATGGATCTGTGTCTGGATGCCTTTGATGTCCCTCAGTTGATTCAGGAGGTCGTCACCACCCTAGAACCGTTGATGCTGGCCAATGGCAACGCGATCCAGGTGGATTATCCCGAAAACATGGCCATGATGACGGCAGATCTCACCAAGGTCCGACAAATCCTCTTAAACCTCCTGAGTAATGCGGCTAAATTTACACAAAAGGGCAAAATTATTTTAGAGGTGAAAATTAACAATCCCGGAGAGAATCCCGGGGAACAGGTCACCCTGAATTCTACTCCTATGCCCCCAAGCGATACGCCTTGGATTCTCTTCCGAGTCCGGGATACGGGAATTGGCATGAGTGCTGAACAGCTTGCCCGACTGTTTCAACCCTTTGTGCAGGGGGATGATTCCACCACGCGCAAGTATGGCGGGACGGGATTGGGTTTAGCGTTGGTTAAAAAATTTTGCGAGATGATGGGAGGGGCGATCGCCGTGGAAAGCGAACTGGGGCGCGGGTCGGTGTTTGAGATTACCCTACCCTTGGTGGTGAAGACTCCCCCTCAAAAGGTTACCCTTCATCAAGCTGCTTAAGGTGAA
>CAYUEH010000597.1:0-3639 GCA_964442465.1 uncultured Laspinema sp.
TTTTGAGCGATCGCAACTCTTTCTTCAACCCTTTGAGCAATTCCCGGCGATCGCCAAGTAACCGTTCCAACTCCTCCCTCCGGGTATTGAGTTGATCCCGTTCATCCTGCAATTTTTGCCGTTCCAATCCGGTTATCCGGCGCATTGGCATCCCTAAAATTGCATCCGCTTGGTTCTCGGTAAGTTCTAACTCGCTTTGCAACTCTGCCTTTGCCGTGGTCCCATCCGGCGCATTCCGCAAAATCTCAATCAGTGCATCTAAGTTGTTCAGCGCCTTGAGTAATCCTTCGACAATTTCCAACCGCTGCTGAGTGCGTTCCAATTCATGGGTGTAGAGACGATTCAGGGTCTGTTCCCGGAAAGTTAGGAACTCTTGCAGCATTTGCCGGAGGGATAACTGGCGCGGTTGTGCCTCTACCAGTGCTAACAGAATGGCACCGAAGTTATTTTGCAGTGCGGTTTGGTGGTAGAGATGTTGCAGAACCACTTCGGGATTAGTTTCCCGTTTGAGTTCGATGACAACGCGAATCCCATCGCGATCGCTCTCATCGCGCAGATCGGAAATCCCATCCAACCGCCCATGATTGACCAAATCCGCGATTTTTTCAATCCAGGCGGATTTGTTCACCTGATACGGCAACTCCGTCACCACGATCGCCTGACGCCGATGTTTGCCACGTCCCCCTTGAATTTCCTCCACCCTTGCCACTCCCCGCAACGGGATAATTCCCCGTCCCGTGGTGTAGGCGGATCGAATGCCTTCGGTGTTAATAATTTCCCCGCCGGTGGGGAAATCGGGACCGGGAATTAGGGTGAAGAGTTTTTCATCGGATAACTCCGGGTTATCGATTAAAGCAATCAGTGCATCCACCACCTCCCCTAAATTGTGGGGAGGGACATTGGTTGCCATACCCACAGCAATTCCAGAACTGCCATTCAGCAGCAGCATGGGTAATTGTGCCGGTAAAACGATCGGTTCTTGTTGGGAATTATCGAAATTTCCGATAAAATCAACCGTCGCTTCGCCGATTTCCTGAAGCATGGCATCGCTGCCAATTTCGGCAAGGCGCGTTTCCGTGTAACGCATTGCCGCAGGCGGGTCGTTATCTACCGAACCAAAATTGCCATGACCCGCGAGGAGGGGATAGCGACTGGAGAAGTCCTGGATCAACCGCACCATCGCGTCATAAACGGATTGATCGCCGTGGGGGTGATATTTACCCAGGACATCCCCAACCACGCGAGCACATTTCCGATAAGGGCGATCGGGAGATAAACCCAATTCGTGCATCGCGTACAGGATCCTCCGGTGGACGGGTTTTAAACCGTCTCGGACATCCGGTAACGCCCTCCCCACGATCACACTCATGGCATATTCAAGGTAGGACTGTTGCATTTCGACGTGCAAAGCAGTCGGGATAACCTGTCCAGTAGACAGTAGGTTCAATTGTTTAGCCATGAGTTTCGTTCCTTAAACCAAACCAACTTCCAAGAGTGTGCAACATTTAACCTTCTCAAACCTACTCATGACTGAGCCGTTCTAAGAATAGTATGGCATCACCAACAATGGTGAAGGCAGTTGCCTGCAAAGCCTGTAACATGATGTTACGGGCACCATTCCAATCTCTGGGTGCGCTATATCCACACTCAGGGCATCGAAATGTTTTGTTCCCTCCCAGTTTTTCATGGATATGACCACATTCGGGACAAGTTTTAGAAGTAAAGGACTCATTACACCGAACGACCATCACTCCATTTCGACGCGCCATCTGCTTCAAATGCTCTGCAAACTTATAATGACTCAAACTCAGCATATTCCGGGCAGTTTTTGAGCGAATCTTTCTTTTTTGCCGGTCAACCATCTGGGAGGTTTCAAAGGTCGGCAGCAAGATTAACTTGTAATTGTTAACCAAAAAAGAGGTGGACTTATTATGCAAGTCTTTTATTAAGTTTTGGATTTTACTCCGCATTCGAGTGGCCGCTTTCCGCATTTTATAGCGTTGACGTTTGTTGGGGGACAAAGCAATTTTACTCATTATATGGTCCAGATGCGTACAGAGTCTGTTGATTCTGCCGATGTCTTTCTGACCCATCTCTAAAATTGTTTCTCCATCATACCCGGTTAAAAAGGTCCTAACTCCAGGGTCTAACGCTATCACTCGTTTCTGTTCAGTGGGGGTCAGTTCTCGATATTCGGGAAAACATCCAAACCATTTCCCTTTCTGATAAATAAGCTGGGTTCCATAAGGGCATTTTTGGGGAAATTCTTCCGCTGATTTGAACTCAAGTCCTTTAGTTGTCTGGCAATACCAAGTGCCATTTTTGAAATTCCCGGCTTTGAATTTAATCACCTGAGAAAAAGCTCGACAAGACTTGAACGAGGCTGTTCCATGATTGGCTCTGGCTTGCCTAAAGGCATCTACGGCATCCGCGACAGCTTCTTGGAGTTGATGTCCCGGCAATTTTTTGACCCAATCGGGGCGATTGGCTTCACGGGCTAATCTTTGTAATGAGAAGGCCGATAAGTGGGGTTCCTTTCTTAGGTAAGCAATCGTCCAGTTATAAATCCACCGATAGGCAGCTAACCATTGCTTCCAAAGTTGGTGAAGTTCTTTCCCCGGATAGATGCGAATTTTTTTGACAGCATTTGGAGTGGTTTTGGTGGTTGAGTTCCGGGGAGTTTTCTTTAATCGCTTTTTGGGCTGTTTTTCGGGTTCTGCTCCGGTATAACCCAGCAAAAAAGCGAGAGAGGATGGACAGGATATCTTCAATGAGTTCCCTGTTTTTAGAGGGGTGACGTTCATTGAAAACCACGAGTTGGCATCTTGAAGGCGGGCATAATTCCTCAAGGCGTGGTTTTCTAAATCCGCCGATTCCATTGGAGTCAGAGCAGATAAGGCGTTGGATATCGCCTGGGTATATTGGTTCCAAAAGGGCGCTACAGTTTTTCCGCCTAAAATTGAGTCCGGAACCAACTTCTCGAATAAGTTCAGCTTTGGGTTTTGAAGTCTGAAAAATTTCAAGGGTTCGGAAAGGGCCTTCTGGTTAGGAATAACGAGAGACTCTTGCATCGCTAATTGGGGTTGGGGGGTCAACGCTTCGGACTCTTTGAGGGGTCCGAATCTCTGAAGAATACAGGGTTGTTCGGATGGTCTAGATTTTTCCTGATGTTTTGGTTCGTCGCCATGAGCTCATCGCAATTCCTCCTCGCTTTGGTGGTATGGAAGCTTTCATCAAGCTTGAAATCTCATGATAGGTTCTGATTATATAGCGCTTGAGGCCTCTAGGGGTCATAGAGATACCTGGGGTTGAAGGCGCAGAAGATGATCAGGACATTCCACCGTCGCAGCCATGATTCGGCTTCATGTAGGGTCCATCTAGTCAGTCATGAGATGTCGTTTGGTCTGGAGTCCGCTTTCACCCCTGATGGAGTACACTATGCACAGGTTACCCACGCCAGGATTGCCGGACAAGACCTTTTATGGGTTGGAGCCTTTCTCAAATGCTTCCCGGGGTCGCTAATCTAGCCTGAAATGAGCAGATATCATGAGGTTTAAGTAGATTTTCATTGATCTGTAACGACCTCCTGCTTTTTTGCGCTCAATAACGCTATCGTTAGCGAAGAGAAGAAGATCGGAG
>CAYUEH010000598.1:0-3632 GCA_964442465.1 uncultured Laspinema sp.
GATTTACCGATGAGATTGGTTTCGGGCGATTCTCGAATCGCCTCTACAGGGGGATAATACCAAATTCGGTTGTCTCAAGTCGATTTTATGGATTAGCCCGCGCAGGCGGGCTTCGTCTGTATAGCCCCACCCTTTAGGGTGCGGGTTGTGATAGACCTTTGACAACCGGATTCTGGATGAGATTTCTGGCGGGCGATTCTCGAATCGCCCCTACAGTATGGGGTTCGGTTTCCCAGGTGGCGTTTGTCTGGTTATGGAATGGGTGAGGAAACCGATCGCCCCTCTATTCATTCCCTCAATTTGCCCACTTATCCACCCATTTCACTGTGCCTTCATCGGCTAATAACCAGCGACGACAGACGATGTTTTCTCGGGTGGGGAGTGCGGCATCGTTACCCTGCTCGTCTTTATACACGATCGCATATTTATAGGCGATCGCCTTCCCAACACTCTCCTCAAAGGGGATTTCGGCAAACCAGGTATTCGAGTTGATATACTCCAGGGTATAGGCTTTGGTAATATCCCAATTCCCCAATTCTGGACAATCTCCTGTCACTACCACCACTTGACCCACATCGGTCGAAAGTCCATTCAAATGTGCGCGCACTAAGACGGTCCCCTTAATCCGTTCCCCGACGTGACTGATGACGACTGCCTCTTTAGCACCCAGTTCTAATTGATGTAACATTCCCCCCTGCACTTCCAGTTTGCGGCGGGTTACAATGCAGCTATGTTCCCCATCGGGTAAGTCAGTATGAACATCAATGGTGGTTGCTTCCCCGCGATTCATGGCGACGAAGCACACAGAATCCCGATACCGGCGCACATAGGCATACACATCTGCCGTCAGATACTTATTCCATTGACTGCCCAGGGAAACCGCAGGATTCAGACGACGCACCCCGGAAAGTAAGCGAATATCCCGATAAATTGGGGTGTCTGTATCCCAGTTTTCCATCATGGGACGGTTGTACGGGTCGTTGTTGCCGTAGGGATTATTATCCCCATTGGTATCATTGTGCAGATACTGCTCGGTCCCGTAATAGATACAGGGAATTCCCCGGCAAGTCATAATTAAATTAATCGCCAAGCGCAGGAGATCCGGGTCCGGATTCAAGGTTTGGAACCGATGCATATCGTGATTATCGATAAAAGTAATCAGTTCCGTAGCGGCATTATATTTATAATCCTGGTCAAAAATAGACTGGATCATTTGAAATCCCGGTTCTGCACCGACTGCCAAGACTTCTCGAATCGCTGTAGCTAAACCAAAGTCCAGAATGGTCATTCCCGATTCATTGGCAAAGCTAACCGATCGCTCATCGTTGGGATGGTTATAAATCCATTCTCCAAAGATAAACACATCCGGTTTGTGAGACTGAATATCGGCGTTGAACTCCTGCCAAAACCAGATAGGCATATGTTTCACCGTATCCACTCGCAAGGCATCGACGCCGCGATCGAGCCATTGTTTAATGGCAGCTTTGATGTAGTTTCGGTATTGAATATTATTTTCGTTAAAGGTAGCCAACCCTGCTAATTCGCAGTTTTGCACCTGCCATTCATCTTCCCAATTGGTCACTTCACCATAGTGGTGATACCAGTTCTCTTTATCATCATTAAAATCGGCAATTTTCACCCCATCATCATACAGTTCGCCCTTAACCCCGCTAAAATCTGGGTTACTATGGTTACAGACAATATCGAGAATGAGTTTCATGTCTCGTTGGTGTAACTCATCAATCAATTTATCAAAAACTGTATCGCGAGTATCTTGGGTAGCGTTGAGGGAGGGGTTATCATCCGGGGCAATAAAGCGGGGATTGAGGCGTTTAAAATCGCGGGTCCAGTAGCCGTGAATCGCCGCTTGTTCGACAAATAAGGCTTCCACTTGTTCAAACAGGGGAGTTAACCAAATGGCGGTGATGCCGAGGGATTTGAGATAGTCTAATTTGTCAATGATGCCTTGTAAATCGCCTCCCCAGTATTTGCCCCAATCTTCTCCATCGGGGTCGAAGAGGTCGGGATTCGGTCCTTCGCTATTGGTGGGGTCGCCATCATAAAATCGGTCTACGACGATGAAATAAATGGTTTCTTGGCGAAATTCAATGGCCCGGGTGAATAGAAACTCAAATTCGTTTCCTTCTTCGTCTTTGTGGCTGGTCATTTCCGCCCCGGTGGAGGCGTCAACATTTGAGGGAGAGGAGCCAAATGTGAGAGATTCTTCTTTGGAACTGGAAGTCGGCTGCATAAAGTTTGTGAGGCCACCCTCTGAACAGGTGGAAAATCGAGTGTATAGTTGCCTGAATAACACTTGAATCATACCCCCCGAACTTGGGTCAGTCATCTATCTGGAGGAACAAAAACTGACGCTACAAGGAGGTCTCGGGGGGAACGGCCTAGAGTGGATGAAGCTCTAGGGTTCTGGGGGGGTTTTGAGGGTGATTTTCCACTCGGTGAGACGGGAAGCGAGTTGGAGATTTTGGTCCTCGGGTCCGAGGGCGACTGCCAACTGATCCGGAGGAACGCTAACCTCCGCAGATTGATTCTCCACATCGAGAGCGATCGCCCCTTCAATTTGTGCGGGCGCTAAGGCATTAGCAATATAGGTGGCAGGGTCCTCGGACCAGGGAATCACTTCGATTTTTTCCCCAGGGATTTCCTGGGCGATCGCCTGGAGATGTTCCCCCAGCTTCCCGATACAAGCGGCGACTGGATCAATTTCCGGATCCAGAGCATGAACCGCGATTTTTGTGCGGGGGGCGATATCGGGTTTCGTGGGGATGGAATCCCGGGCCACCCCTTTGACTTCAACCAGCCCCTGGCGAATTTCCGGAACGCGATCGCTAAACAACCCGGAAACCAGATAACTCGTAGCGCGGGACACCCGTAACAGGGGTTTTGAACTGGGGCGATCGAAGACTTTTTTCAGATAAACCTTCAATTGAGCCCCTTCTTGATAGTCATCATTCGGTAACTTTTCATATTTGGGAAGTTCCGCTTCCACCAGAGGGTGACCCGCACCTCCACTGACCCCTAAGACGACCCCGCGAGCATCACTTTTGAGGACCTTACCCACCAGAACGGTCCCCTTGCGATCGGCAAATGTTTCTTGAATGTATTTGCACTGCTGTTCCTGCAATTTTTGGGTGAGGACCGTTTTGGTTTGTAACGCCGCCAGACGACCGAAATCTCCTTGATTGGGGGTCACATCCACAATCACGCGATCGCCGACTTTGACTTTGGCCCCCTTTTTAATCGCCAAATCCAGGGGAATTTCGCGATCGCTATCCTCCACCGTCTCCACCACCGTCTTCGTCGCCGTCACCCGAAACCCTTCCGCCTTCAGGTCAAGTTTGACCGCAAAATTTTCAAAATAGTCTTCGGGAAAATCCTCATCGTTACGGACTTGGGTCCGACGATAGCGCTCATATCCTTTCAGCAATGCAGCTTTCAGCGCTGCCTGGACCGCCAGTGGCGGTAAAGAGCGCTGTTGACTCATCGTATCAAGCAGCGATCGGAGTCCGGGAAGACTGACCATCGACATTGAGAACACCTCCTACAACGCTGTTCCAAGTAGCTCTGGGCTTAGGGAATTTTACCTGAAAAGCTCACCCATTTTTTAATCATTC
>CAYUEH010000599.1:0-3615 GCA_964442465.1 uncultured Laspinema sp.
GAGCGGGTTCCAGGGGGGGTTTGCGAGGCTGGGGAAAAATGTTGCTACACCGAGGGGTGAGCCCGGGAAATTCCATCCCTGAAACCCTTACAGGGTAAGGGTGCGAGGCTCCCAACGAACTTAGGTCATTTCAGCCATTTGGGATGAGCCTCGCAAAATTGAGCACCGCAGGTTCCTCCGTGGGGTGGATCCGTTGAGGGGAACCGCAGTTAAGTGGGCCAGATTTTGGTAAAACCTTCCTTAGGTAGGGCCTGTTCTACTTGGGAGTCAAAAACCGTAATCCAGGAATATTCTGCATACTCCCGCACCGCATAACCCGAGGGGCGTGTTGTGGAACTGCCGCACCAGGAGGGTTTACCGGAACTCCTGGTGCTACAGACCCCATGCACGATCGCCTCCCATGCCTCCGGTCCTCCTTGCCAAATACTGACAATCCCACCGGATACCGTTCTCGGTTGCTGAAAGGGCCGCAAATTATACTCAGCAGCGAGACGGCGAATCTGATTTCGCACCCCCTCGATTAAAGTGCCAATCGATGTTTCAGACTTGGGTTTGAGCGTGAATTCACTGCCGCGAAACCCATTAAACCGCTCCAAAACATGGGGAGGACGACGCCATCCGGGCCCTAACCCGCCAATCCGACAGGCAATATTTAATAAATTGTCGATTAAATCCTGAAATTCGGGATTACAATCCGCTTGAATAATCCAAGTGGTGTGCGCGTCTTGGGCGGGAATATTGGTATAATCTCTTCCCCCATGAGGCGATCGCATTTTTTGACTGAAATAACTGGTCAAAGTCAATCGCGCTGGCGACTGCAACCCCCCAAATATCTTAGCAGTGAGTTGGTTTGTATCCTCCGGAGACAGTAAGGATAAAGCAACTCGGGTAAAATACCCCCGTAAAGTCGCCCGCAACACTTGCGGAGTCCAGCGATAGATACCCCGTTGCACAACTTGACCCCCCTTGGAAATCTGCTGTTGTACCGTCGGTTTCGTCCCAGTCAGAGCAATTTCCCAACGACCCCCTAAAGGCAGGGATGTCGCAATCCGTCCAAATCCAGAAGCCGTCCCTCGTCCGATTCCCTGCTCTTTTAACATCCTTTCTAAGCGCATTTTCAGCCAGCCTTTCTCAGCCGGACTCGCTTCAGTCGAGAGTAACACTTGCACCGCAAACCTGGGAGGAATCGTAGGCGGAGTAGAGGGAGAAACCTGCCATTGCACCGCCAGGTTCTTGCTGGGTTGATCATAAATTTGCCAACTTTGTTGGGCAAACAGGGGAAAAGGTTGTAACTCTTTTCCCAAGTATATACTTTCAAACCGAATTTTGCGAGGCTCCCACCCACTGTAGTCCTCTTTAATTAAACCATTCCAAAATCTCCTTTCCTCCTCAGAAAACTCGCCCTGAATCTGGTTTAACCAATTCAAAAAAGCCCCGCGAATACTAGAACCCGGTATCCAGGCGACTCCTCCCACTTGGGCTGGTAAAATATCCCCTTCAGGGAAACTGCCTCCCCCCACCTGCAAAGGACTAATCACTTGTAACCGAGTCAAAGAAACCGTATAGTCTTCAGCTTTCGGTGGACAAAAAGTCCCATTCCAGGCTTGTCGAATTTCCTTGTTTTCTGGCTTGTCGATGATATCGGAAGTTTTTAAAGTCCAACCTCGGTCCTCAGTTTCCCGAACGCCGTACCAAGCGGGTAATGTTTCTGGTAATGGAGTCATGATTCAAATTCCGGATTCTAAACGTTCCTTTGATTGTAATCGAATTTTTGCCAATTTAATCAATAACTTATGCAAATTTTTGTTGACTTTTATTGCAGAAATAGAGGGAGTTTATGATATTCATTGATTGAACGAAACTTCTGTAAAAATTATCACAGGTTAAGAAGTTATCCTATTCCAACCTGGTTCCAATACACAAAGGTTAGAAACCGGGTTTCTTCACCACATTTCTGCTAATTAACCAAAAGTTATAACAGAAACCCGGTTTCTTGTCCGGGTTCTAATACACAAAGGTTAGAAACCGGGTTTCTTCACCACATTTCTGCTAATTAACCAAAAGTTATGACAGAAACCCGGGTTCTTGTCCGGGTTCCAATACACAAAGGGGGACAGCACTTTTCGGCTGGATTGACCTATATACATAGGACCAGATATTGCTGACAGAGGTTGGTTTTGCTGCGGTCTGGTTTTGGGGGGAAGGTCCCACGCAGACTGAGGCGATCGCCCTCTTTCTGATGGGGATTCCCTACTTTTGCTGGATTTAGTTCGGCATAGATGGCATTAAGCGGTTCTTCCTGACTTTTATCACTGACCTAAATTTGACCTAAATTTCACCGTCACCTACCGTCCGTTAACGCTACAACCCGCATTCTGTCGAGGCAAGTTAAATAACCTCCAACCTAGAGGGTTGGAGGCTGAAACGGTTATATAGTGGATGGCTCAGGCGGGATTTGAACCTGCGACCTTGGGCTTATGAGTCCCCTGCTCTAACCTACTGAGCTACTGAGCCTTGGTGTTTTTTCACCTTTATTACTGTAACACAATTTTTAGATTTGTCTAGTCCTTTTTCAAAAAAATTTTTATGATTCCCGAATCCCTTGATTTTCCGTGGGTTTGGGGACCCAAGGAGAGGACCGGGGGCCATCGGACTGAGGGTGCGATCGCCACGTCAAGAGGACCCCACCCTAACCCGGACCTTGCCAAGGGGAGGGGACCGGAGGTGTTCTTAAATCTGACAGCAGCCCGTCTAGGACCCTGGATTTCCCCCCAGGTAAAAAGGCTAATCGTCACCACTACTGTCACTGGCACTACTGCTGCTACTGCTACTACTGCTACTACTTTGCACTGGGCGAAACGGATTTAAAAAATTTAGGAAGGGGAACAAACTGCGGGACTGGACCCACAAGCGCCCGGTACCTTGAAAGCGACAGACTAACCCTTCTCCGCCCAGAATACCCGTTTTTAATCCTCGGAAGGATAATCCACCTAAAACTTCCACCCGATAATCCAGAGTATCTTCAAAGGCGACAATATAACTGGTGTCAACAATATAGTCCCCAGCGATAGGAATTTCTACAATAGCACCATAAGAGTTGAACCACAAATCCCCCTCTCCAGTTGCCCGGACTAAAAATAAAGATTCCCCACTAAAAAACCCTTTAAATCCTTGAAATTTGGTGTCAATTACAACCGTAGGACTAGAAGCTAAAAATCCCGAGGATTGAATGAAAAAACTATTGCCTTGCAAAACATAATGTTGAATATCTCCGGGAACTGCGGGAGAGACAAATAATTGACCGGCTTTTCGTTCTGCGGTAAATTCGCTAATAAATAAAGATTCGCCACTCACCATTCGTCCTAAGCCTTTGAGCAATCCCCCTTTCATTTTAGATTTCATTTTAATGCAGGTATCCATTGCCGCCATTGCTCCGGCTTCTACTAATACGGTTTGGTCGGGCTGTAAGTCAATACGCAAGGAGGCATAGGACGGTGAATGTTCAATTGTATAAGCAATAGGACGGTTCATTTTTATCTCCTTGAGGACAATTTTAACAATCTGTGGTTATTAGAACTCTTGCAAAAATCCGGATTGATCCCCCCAACCCCCCTT
>CAYUEH010000600.1:0-3609 GCA_964442465.1 uncultured Laspinema sp.
ACCCTCAACGGCAGGAATCAGATCCAAAGCAGAGGGCAACCGGCCCAGGGGAAGCTGAAAATAGGGGCCAGGAGTCGGGTCAGGAGAACATGGAGTCAACCCCTCGGGATAGAACGGCAGACCGTTCAACAGTGGGTGTACCCGGAAACCGGCGATCGGCATAAAAATTGAAACCGAATCATTTTGATACCGGATAATTGCTAATCTTTAATGGAGGTGTAAGAACTGGCTTCGACGGATGACCTTTCCCAAAAGCCAACCGGGTTAACCCATCGGTAAAGAATAGCAGGGCAAAAATCAAGCAACCTCGATGGGTTCCGCTACGACTGCAGCTAGAGGGTCAAGTAACCGAGGAAATTGCCAATAAGTTGGTAAGACCCTACAGTTAGGAATGATAACTGCAAGTTATAGTGTTGTTGAGACGTGCAGTCAGAATATAGGGTAATGTAGCTTCTGTGAGTTATTGCCTGAATCCCAAATGTCCCCATCCTAATGACCCAGCCAATGTGAACCAGGTCAAATGCGTTCACTGTGGCTGTGATGTACTCCTGCAAGGACGGTATCGGATTATCAAACCCCTTGGCGGTGGAGGCTTTGGTAAAACCTTTGAAGTGGATGACCAAGGCACCATCAAGGTCCTGAAAGTATTGCTTCAAAACCATGAAAAGGCAGTAGAGCTTTTTCAACAGGAAGCCGATGTGCTCAAACGGATCAACCATCCGGGGATTCCCAAAGTCGAGCCAGATGCCTACTTTGCGATCACAGCTCCGGGGGAAACTGAACCGATCCACTGCTTAATTATGGAAAAAATCAGTGGGTTGAACCTGCGGGATTGGATGAAAAAGCGGGGAAATAGGCCCGTCAGCCAAAGCCAAGCCATTGATTGGTTAAAACAAATGGTGGAGATTCTCGATCGCGTCCACCAACAAAACTTTTTCCATCGGGATATCAAGCCCCTGAACATCATGATTCGCTTGAATGGACAAGTGGTGTTGATTGACTTTGGGGCCGCCAGGGAAGTCACGAATACCTACTTTGCGAAAGTGGGGCAGGGTCAAAACATTACTGGGATTGTCTCTCCGGGCTATACGCCACCGGAACAAGCCAATGGGAAGGCAGTCCCCCAATCGGATTTTTATGCGTTAGGCAGGACCCTCGTCTTTTTGCTGACGGCGAAACCGCCTACGGCCTTCTCAGAAAATCCTCGGACGGGAAAACTCGTCTGGCGCAATAGTGCACCGCAGATTTCCAAGTCATTTGGAGATGTGATTGATTACTTAATGGCCCCTTTTCCGGGAAAACGGCCTCAAAGTGCACAAGCTATTTTGCAATGTCTGGCAGAGGTTGACTTGACGCCGCCGAACGGGGAAGTTGGAGATGCCAACACCGGAATCGGCACTTCTGGAACAAGGGGGAATTACAATACAGGTTCCCATAGCAACTCGAAATCAACCGCTACGGAATCGAGAAAGCTGCGATCGCAATATAAACCCGTTTACCCCCCGAAGAATAGCGGTAAAAGCCGCGTTTTGAAAAAAGGGGGCAAAAAACCCTGGATTTCCGCGATCGCCATCTTATTAGTCCTGTTGGCCACCTCTCAAGTCTATGGCTATTGGCGATATGGATTATTTCCCGCTAATCCCGTCGGACTCCTGATCAATATCCCCAGCAGTCTCTTTTTAAGAAGAAGTATCCGGGAAGTGGGTCAAGTGCAGTCGATCGCCATGAGTCCGGTTCCCGGCGCTTCCAGTCAATCCGAAGGAGGAACCTTTGCCAGCGGCAGTTTTGGCACCATCCGCATCTGGAATCTCAACAGTGGCACATTGCTACACACCATTGCAGCCCATAAAGACTGGGTAAGGACCCTAGCTGTGAGTCCCAATGGTCAAACCCTCGCCAGTGGTTCCGCAGACAAGACCATTCGATTATGGAATATGAATAATGGGTCCCGAATGCTGACCATCGCTGGACCTGGGGCTCATTGGGGTCCTGTAAATACCCTGGCGTTTACTCCCGATGGTCAGCGGTTAGCCAGTGGATCTGATGATAATACGATTAAGATTTGGGATATCAGAAGTGGGACTCGCCTGCGCACAATTCAGGCAGGATCTGCGGTGAATGCGATCGCCTTTACTCCCGATGGCCGCCGAATTATTAGTGCTGCCAATGACAACACGGTAAAAATTTGGGATTTAGCCACCGGCGCGAGATTGTTGACCCTGCGAGGTCATGTTCATCCCGTTCTTTCCCTGGCCATTAGTCCCGATGGGAACACCCTCGTCAGTGGCAGTCGGGATAATACTATTGCAGTTTGGAATCTCACCACTGGAGAAAGACGCTATCAGCTTAGGGGAGATTCCAGTTGGGTGAGGTCTGTGGCGATCGGTCCCGAGGGTAAGATGTTGGCCAGTAGTGGAGGGACCATCGAAATTTGGGATTTGGTCAGTGGAACCAGGCGCTATCAGCTTACAGGTCATTCTAGTTATGTCAGTGGAATTGCAATTACTCCTGATGGGAAAACGCTCTTGAGTGGTTCTCCGGATGAAACGATTAAAATTTGGCGTGTGCCATCGGTGAGTCAACCTTAAACCTTAACTCCTGTCATGGCATCCCAAATCGGAGTCTTATTCATTTGTTCTGCGATCGGCCAATGCTATGAAACTCAAAACCATAAAAGGCTTGCATCTGATTTTTCAACTCAAAGGCTCCGTCATTCCCTCCATTTTACCTCCGGTTTTATGTAGTGGTTTATTTGGATTAATTGTCTCTATTTTATATCGCTTCGGTTATCCGGTTTCTTGGCCCGTATTAGAGGGATTGGTTCCCACCATTGTCCTGGGTTTATTGTTAGTATTTAGAACCAATACCGCTTACGATCGCTTTTGGGAAGGACGAAAAACCTGGGGAACCCTGGTTAACTCGGTTCGCAACCTTTCTCGGCACATTTTGGTAGCAATTGGTGAAAATAATCCCGAAGATACCACGGAAAAAGTCAATCATTTGAGGTTGTTAGTTGCCTTTGCCGTAGCTACTAAATTACACTTAAGAAAGGAACCCATCAATCTGGAAGAACTACAAGGTTTAGTTTCTCCAGAACAGTATGAAAAGCTCAAAAGGATGAATCACCCTCCTCTGGAAATTGCCTTTTGGCTGGGAGATTACCTCCAAAAACAATATCGTCTGAATAAACTCGATATTTATCAACTCACCACCATGCTCAAACTGTTAGATACAATGGTGGATACCTTGGGTGCATCAGAACGGATTTTAAAAACCCCGATGCCTGTAGCTTATGCTATCCATTTGAAACAGCTTCTCCTCATTTATTGTCTGGCGTTGCCGTTTCAAATTGTCAGTCACTTAGATTTATGGACCGGACCCGTTGCTGCTTTAATTAGCTTTACTTTATTAGGCATAGAAGAAATCGGAATTGAAATTGAAAATCCGTTTGGATATGATTCAAATGATTTACCCCTAGAGACCATTTGCTCTACCATGCGGGTCAATATCGAAGATTTGATTTCTCTATCGGCCAACTCTCAGGCTTCAGAAAATTTCCCCAGATTTTCCGACGGTTATCCCATCAAAAAAGACCATTAAAGTTTTATT
>CAYUEH010000601.1:0-3593 GCA_964442465.1 uncultured Laspinema sp.
GGATAAAAAAAGTGGTGGCTAAGATGGGGTGGGCTTTGATGCGGCGACAGACTTCCATTCCATCAACAAGGGGCATCATCCAGTCGCAGATGATTAAATCCGGATGCAGTTCTTCCGCTAGTCGCAGTCCTTCGGCTCCATTTTTAGCCAAGGTTACATCATATCCCTGCATTTGGAGGTTGCGTTTCAGGAGTAAGCGCGTTACCCCATCATCATCTATAACGAGTATTTTTGACATGAGTAGGTGCCGGGGGAATTGGACAAAGGACAAAGGACAAAGGACAAAGGACAAAGGACAATCAACCAAGGACAAAGGACAAAGGACAATCAACCAAGGACAAAGGACCAATGACAAAGGACCAATGACAATAAAGCCTAAACCCTTCTTCACTGTACATTTTTTCTGATTTTTATTCAAATTTCAATTGATGATCGGCCCTTATTTGGGGGGGTGGCGCATCTTTATCCAGGCGATCGCCTGGGGTTGACAAGGGCTTAGACGAACCCATCCCTCACCCATTTCTTAATTGGGTTTAAAATCGTTTTCAGTTGTCCTACCCGTTCCTCAGCCTCCTCAAAATTACTATCTTTGGCTTGCTTTTCTAGGGTCGCTGCTCATCAATCAAGGCATGGCGATCGCCGCAATGGTGACACTTCCCCTGGCATTGGCTGCGCCTGACCCCCGAGGGTGACGGCATCGCCCTGAATTAGAGCGTGAGTAGCATCTTCCCGATTCGGTTTGCTATCCTCGCTCAATGGGGTGAGCAGTTCCACGGCCAACGGGCGATCGCCAAGGGCAACTTCTCATAGATGTTTTTCCGCCATCGGATGTTCCCCACCCAATGATGCAGATTCGGGGGATGGGTCCCTGGGTGGGCGTCGGGTTCGCCGGGGAGGCGATCGCCGTTTTGTGATGCTCTCCACCCCAAAAGAGCGATCGCATTATGCGCCTCAACGGGAAAATCCCCCAACAGCGATTCGCATCACCCGTGACAATCCCATCTTTCCCCATCGCCAATATCTGTGCCATAATTGGGCAAGCCTAACCGCTTGCAGAATTGCCTGCGGGGGATCCAGTAGGACCCGCCTGCTTTCACAAAACCGAATAAATCGCTCTACGTCAGCAAACCATAAGGGCGATCGCCAGATTAGCCAAACCTGAAACAGTATGAGCCTTTGCATTAACCCCCATTGCCGCCAACCGGATCGCCCGGATAATCTCAATCGCCGCTACTGTCAAAGTTGCGGTTCCGACTTACTCCTCGAAGGGCGCTATCGCGTTATGCGACTGTTGAGCGATAGTAGTGGTTTTGGTAACATTTACGAAGTTGATGACCATAGCAGTACCCCAAAAATTACCCCAAAAGTCCTAAAAGTCCTGAAAGAAGAGTGGAATAGCAACGCAAAAGCCGTTGAACTGTTTCAGCGAGAAGTCAAAGTTTTGGGGCAACTCTCTCATCCCGGCATTCCCCAAGTCGATAGTTACTTCCAGTATCAGACAAAACAGGGTGTGAGGCTGCACTGCATTGTCATGGAAAAAATTGAGGGGGTAAATTTACAGGAGTGGTTAGCGCAAAAGCAAAATCAAGGGATTACTCAGGAACAAGCGATTGAATGGTTAAAAGAAATTGCCGATATTTTGCAGATTGTTCATGAAAAGCAGTTTTTTCATCGGGATATTAAGCCGCCAAATATCATGATCCGCCCCAATGGACAATTGGTATTGATTGATTTTGGCACAGCACGGCAAGAAACTTATACTTATTTAGCGAAAATGGGTGGGGCGGGCAGCATTACCTCCGTGAGTTCAGCCGGATATACGCCTCCAGAACAGCAGCATGGTCAAGCCCTACCGCAATCCGATTTTTTTGCCTTGGGACGGACGTTTGTGTATTTATTAACTGGAGGGGATCCGGTTGATTTTTATGATGTTCATAATGATGAGTTAAACTGGCGCGGTCATGTTTCAGGAACCTCGCCCCTGTTCTTAGATTTTATCGATAGTTTAATGGCGCGAATTCCTAGCAAAAGACCTTGGAATGCTCGGGAATTATTGCAGCGCATTGGGGAACTGGAACGCCAGTTAGAGACAACTCCTAAACGCCAGTTAGAGACAACGGTAGATCTGAATCCACCTCCTAACTCGTCACAAGAATGGCGTAATCGGTTACTATATCGTCGTCGGCATGTAAGTCAAGTGGAAGCGGTTGTAGGGATGGTGCTATTGATGCTGATGACGTTGGGCGGCGCAGGCGTAGGTTTGTATAGCGCTCTAAAAGAGACTCCCTGCGTTTTCAGGAGAGAAAGCTATTGCGATCTCAGCCTAGCAAACACACTAGAAAATCGTTCTATAGCTAATTCTATGGTAATTAGCCCGGATGGGCAGACCCTTGTCACTGGCAGTGATGATAAAACGATTAAAATCTGGAATCTGGCAACCGGGGATTTAATCCACACCCTAGAGGGTCATGTCGGCAGGGTTAATTCTGTAGCAATTAGCCCCGATGGGCAGACCCTTGTCAGTGGCAGTGATGATAAAACGATTAAAATCTGGAATCGGGAAACCGGCGATTTAATCCGCACTCTAGAGGATCATTTCGGCATAGTTAATTCTGTAGCAATTAGCCCCGATGGGCAAACCCTTGTCAGTGGCAGTGATGATGGAAGGATTAAAGTTTGGAATCTGGAAACCGGGGATTTAATCCGCAGCATCACCAACCAGGGTGAGTACCCTGTTTTCAACGGGGTTAATTTTGTAGCAATTAGCCCCGATGGGCAGACTCTTGTCAGTGGTAGTAGTCCGCCATTCACTGCTATCAATATCTGGGATCTGGCAACCGGGGATTTTATCCGCACTCTAGAGGGCCCTTCCAGCATGATTGAGTCTATAGCAATTAGCCCCGATGGGCAGACCCTTGGGATTGGCACTTGGAACAATATCAGAATCTGGAATCTGGCAAGTGGGAATTTAATTCGCACCCTATACGGTCATTCTAAGTCGGTTTATTCTGTAGCAATTAGCCCCGATGGGCAGACCCTTGTTAGTGGCAGTAAAGACAATACTATCAAAATTTGGAATCTGACAACCGGAAATTTAATTCGCACCCTAAAGGATCCTTACAGCAATGTTTATTCTGTAGCAATTAGCCCCGACGGGCAGACCCTTGTCAGTGGCATTGGAGATACTATCAAAATTTGGCGCAAGAAGTAAAGGGAAGTTACGACCGGGGTTCTTCTCCATTTCGGGACAATTTTCGCGCCGATGCCTTGGTTCCCCTCATGTAGAGACGCCTATAAGAGCGCGGCTCTCCAGCAGCTATGCCACCCACAGATAACTGTTATTTTACCTAATCTATACCCTATATGGCCGCATCTTTTCCATTATTCTTAGTTTAGCATAAAATGGAAAAAATCAACCCCAGATTTCACAGATTTTCCCAGAAAAATATTGACACAACTCAACTTATCTATTCATGCGATTGGAAGTTCTCCCGCCTTGAGCATCACTTTTTTTTGAATGGCCGGATTATGGGAAACGGATTCTAGGGGGAGATGGTTTAAGGATGTAATTTTCATCGAATTTTAGCCAAATT
>CAYUEH010000602.1:0-3592 GCA_964442465.1 uncultured Laspinema sp.
GACACATATTTCTAACTTAAAGTCTATTTTAGAAAATGGCTTGCTTTCTCACAATCGATCTCATGAGGGGGGATTCTTAAAAAGAGATATTTCCATGCAAGAAGCTCAATCTTGGAGAAAAAGATGGCATGATTATGTTCCTTTTTATTTTAATCCTAGAAATACCATGCTCTATAAAAGACGGGAGCTTCAGAATCAGATTGTTATACTTGGCATTGATCCAATGTTAATTTTAGAAGAAGGCACATGGTTTTCGGATGGAAATGTAGCAGCAGGTGCTACCAAGGTTTATAATGATATTGCGATGCTAGAACAGCTACCTTGGCAAATTATCAAAGCATCTTCATGGAATTATGAAGATGCAGAACGAAAAGAAAGGTGTAAAAGAATTATGTGTGCAGAGGTGTTAGTACCTAACCGAGTAAATGTACAAAGCATTCTTAAAATATTCTGTAGATCCCTCAGTCAAAGATCAGAAGTTCAACAGATTCTCCCTGATGGTGTTAACATACCAGTAGGAGTAAATGGTTTTCTGTATTTTTAAGAGTTGCAAATGATTAAGTACACAGATACAACGGTGTTTAACGTGAAATCCCAAACCATTGTCAATACAGTTAATTGTGTGGGAGTGATGGGAGGAGGTTTGGCCTTAGAATTTAGACTTCGGTATCCAGATATGTATGAAGACTATATCAACCGATGTCAACAAAAACAAGTTCGGGTTGATCGTCCTTACCTCTATCGAGGTTACGAATCGCCTTGGATCATGAATTTTGCCACCAAAAATCATTGGAAGTATCCTTCAAAAATGGAATGGATAGAACAAGGATTAACTTACTTTGTCAATAATTATGAAAAGGGCCAAATTGAATCAATTGCCTTTCCGAAGCTAGGTTGTGATAGAGGGGGGCTAAATTGGAATGATGTTCGAGAAGTTATGGAAAAATATTTGAGTGATATTGATATAGATGTTTACATTTGTTTAGATCGAGAATCTCATGCTACTGGAATAGAAGGTTTGATGGTTGAGATGCTGAACAAAAAAAATAATCAGTTTTGGATTTCTCCGTTAAAAATTCGCAGCAATATTGCCGATAAAATTAATTCAGCTTTGCCAATTCAACGTTTTCGACAGTTGCAACAAATTCCAGGAGTCGGTAAAAAAACGTATGAAGATATTTTCAAATTTTTGTACTCAAAATCTATAGCAAAGACGGCTAATAACCTACAGTCTGATAGACAATCAACTGGTGAAGACAGTGAACAACACAGTGAAATAGAATCCACCCAACTACAATTTCCATTTTAATCACAGAAATTTTTCTTGTTGGGACTGGCGTGATTATAACATCTCCTATTCGATGGGCTATCAGGGGGTTGGCTGTTTTGCTGGAACGTTAAAATCTGTGTTCCCCCCTTCTTTACCCCATCCCTATTGCAGAATAGACACACTAACGGGAAGTTTAAAACTCTGGCTGGAGGTTGATATTTTGGGGGCAGAAGTGCTACAGTCAAGACTTCCAAAAAAACAGATTAACTCTGCATTACGGTCAGTGAAACCTCAAATTTAATGGGTGATGGTTTTTCGCACCCCAGGTTCTGCAACAATGCCAATCTTTTTCCAGGCGCATTTGCCAATTATTTCTTGGAGAAGCTCTTGATAAGTAAACCGTTTATCGACTACCTCCCTGGTGAACAAGGGGGTTCAAATCCCCGCCTCATAGCTTAGGGCAGTTAAAATCGTCTGAAAGCCTTTCATGGAGAGAATTATAACTATAAGGCTGGGTGTTGACGCTTCCTTTGGCTATGTCGGTCGGTGATTGATAACTTAAGCTAATATGCTTACTGAAAAGGAATCCAAGGATTTAAACCTTGCCCAGTTTTTGCCCTAAATTCACTAACCGCATCCCCAACGAATTGGCAAGGGTTTCGGCCAGTTTTTGACAATCTGCCAAATTATGGTAGAGTGTATTCTCAGTGAAGCAGTTTGCCTTGTTGCTAAAATTGCTAGATTTTGCCACAACTTTTTGCCACTAACCCTGATGATACCGTTGTTGGTGGGGCCATGTGTTGGTTGCGATCGCCTCCCATCTGTCCTCCCCCGTGACTAATTTTTTTCGCCACCCAACACCGGCTATTGACAAATCAGCCAACTTGTGTATTTGCCCCATCTGGCAAGTTAGGAGTTCCTACAATCCTAGAGACAGGGGGAATCCCCGATCGCCGCTAGGGATCTGATAAGATTGGAAAGGCAATCCATCTCTATATAATGATGTGACTGCCGGTTGCTACTCTTGCCAGCGGATTGACCGACTTGAACTCACCCAGCTATGCCCATCACCCCTCAACAATTACTAGAGCGAAAACAACAAGGAATGGCGATCGTGGCGCTGACGGCTTATGATTATGTCTCGGCGAAATTGCTCGATCGCGCTGGGGTGGATTTGCTGTTAGTTGGCGATTCGTTAGGGATGGTGGTGTTGGGGTATGAAACCACTCTGCCGTTAACCCTAGAGGAGATGATTCATCATGCGAAAGCTGTGCGACGGGGTGTCGAAAAAGCTCTGATGGTGGTGGATTTACCGTTTTTAACTTATCAAGAAAGTACCCAACAGGCGATGCATTCGGCGGGAAGAATTCTCAAGGAAACGGGTGCTCAGGCGGTGAAGTTGGAGGGGGGATATCCGGAAATTGCGGAAACTGTGCGGCGATTGGTGTTGGCAGGAATTCCGGTGTTGGGTCATGTGGGGTTAACGCCGCAATCGGTGCATCAATTAGGTTATCGGAAGCAGGGGAAAACTCCGGAAACGAGCGATCGCATTTTTAAGGAAGCAGTCGCTTTGCAGGAAGCCGGTGCATTTGCGGTGGTTTTGGAGCATATTCCCAGTAAATTAGCCGCAGAAATTTCTAAAACTTTGGTGATTCCGACGATTGGTATTGGTGCCGGGGTGCATTGTGATGGACAGGTGTTGGTGACGCATGATTTATTGGGTATGACTGACCGAGTGCCGCCTTTTGCAAAACGCTACGCCAATTTGCAGGAGACGATTACTCAGGCGGTACAGGCTTATGGGGAAGACGTTCGCGATCGCCGTTTTCCTCCAAACTAAAACTTGTGACATCGCAGGACAAGAAACCGGGTTTCTGCTCCAAAGTTGTTGAAAGTTGGCAGAAATTGGGACAAGAAACCCGGTTTCTAACCCTTGTTTTATCCACAAGTTCAAGTATTGCAGGTTGACAACCGAGGATTGCCTGGAAGCACCATTCTCAACACCGGCGGGGGATCAATCCCCCGCCTAATAGCTAAAGTCGGTTAAAACCGACTGCAAGCCTTATTCGGTGGTGTTTTCAGTCGGTTAAAACTGAGATTTTGTACCATTCTCAACACCGGCGGGGGATTGATCCCCCGCCGGTTGTTGCTCCTGAAGGAGTCACTACCAACTTTTATTACAGGTTAACAACCGAGGATTGCCTGGAAGGGTCTGGATTTAACTGCCGCCACTGCCGAGGACGAACAGACTAAAGAGTGTGCCGCTATTCCAGAGACTGTGGAGGAGGATGGAGGAGAGGAGATTGCGCGATCGCGTATAGA
>CAYUEH010000603.1:0-3586 GCA_964442465.1 uncultured Laspinema sp.
TGAATAATGTGGAGGCGTCGATGATTACTCCGTCAGATGTTGTGATGATTTAGGGCACAGTGGGAGGCGATCGCCTCTAATGGGGGAAACAATTTTCCCCCTTCAATCAGGGTTAATCCTAAGACCTATTTAACGGTTACGGTAATGGTAAATCCGTTATAAAGTTAGATATAAAGTGTCGGTAACGCTCATATTTTTCAAGGATTGCATCGGGTCAATCGGCTTAATAATGTTGTTGGGGTCTTGCCAAATTTTTAAACTTGGTAAACTGCGGGTCAAAGAGCAACTTAATCGTCCCCGTTGGTCCATTCCGATGCTTGGTAATAATCACTTCCGCAATTCCCCGGTCTGGAGTATCCGGATTATAATACTCTTCCCGATAGAGCATGACAACAATATCCGAGTCTTGTTCAATGGAACCTGATTCGCGTAAATCGGACATCATCGGACGTTTATTCGTTCGCGCTTCTACCCCGCGACTCAGTTGGGATAACGTAATAATGGGAACATTTAATTCCCGGGCTAATTGTTTCAATCCTCGGGTAATTCTGGATAACTCTTGCACCCGATTATCCGGACTACTGCCTTCCATTAACTGCAAATAATCCAGCAGAATTAATCCCATTTGTCCCCCCTGTTCCGCTTGCAGTCGCCGACATTTGGACCGAATATCGGTAATCGTAATATTGGGGGTATCATCAATAAACAGGGGTAACTCCGAGAGATTCCCGATCGCAATACTTAAGGCTTCCCATTCATTCTGAGCAATCCGTCCCGATCGCAGTCGATTACTCTCAATCCCCGCTTCCCCAGACAGCATCCGTTGCACCAGTTGTTCCTTGGACATTTCTAGGCTAAATACTGCTACAGGTAATTTATGGAATTCGGCAATATTGCGTCCCAAATTTAAGGCAAAACTGGTATTATGAACGCAAATATCATTAGCCACAAAATTATGGGTTTCCGGAATAGTCAAGTCATAAACCTGCTGTTCTCCCATGAATTCAATGGCAACAATTTTATCCCAATACACCTCACTGGTAGCCAATTGCTGAAGCGGTAGATTTTCTAAGGCAGTGGCTAAAATCCAGAGTCGTTCCCGCGACAGGGCGCGGTTGCCCATCGGGATATTACTATAGCCTTGAATGCCAGCACGTTGGGCTAAAACCGCCCAAGGTTCATCCCCTTTCACCGCCGCCAATTGTTCCCAAATTTCCACCGGAATTAAGTCGCGGTTGGCGTGAGGTTTCCGAGTGGCTAAAACTTCCGCAACCTTGGCGATCGCCGCTTCTTTGCCAAAGATGCCAATTTCCGCAATAAAGGTTTTAATCGATTCCGATTCCGTAATATCCAGTTGCCAAGCGGGATGACGGCTATTGTTATAGCTCACCGACCGCGATTTTAGAGCAGCAATAATCCCGAACCGGAGTAACAAATGCTGCACTTGTCGCGCCAGTTTTTCGCTAACCGTGGCAAAGCCTAATTGAGCTTGTCCACTCGCCAGAACCGACGCCCATCCATCGGTGGCAAATAGGCAATTGAGGAATAGGGCAATTTGCGATCGGTTTAACCGAAACACAATCGGCGGAATCGCTTTCTCATCAGCTTGTTTCCCCCATAGTCCTAATTCCTGCAACCACAAATTTAGGGGGTTTTCAGGCTTATCGTCCCTCCCATAAATGTTTCCATTACCGTTAATAGAGCAGCCTGCGAAGGCAGGCTTCGTCCGTATAGCCCCACCCTTCAGGGTGCGGGTATTATTTAAAGTCCTAACCGCTTCTTCAAAGTCATTTAAAATAGCCGTATTACTATTTATCAAGCCAGGTTTCTTTCCGGTAAAACCACCATCCCCTATTAGATATCCCAATAGCTTTACTTGATATTCCGGCAGGATTTCCGTCCCGAATACTTCTAACTTCCGAGGGACAGCAATTTTATCACCCACTTGGAGTTCCGACAGTCTTCGCCACCCTTTCATCGTCAAATAAGGATGGGTGAGAGTGGTTTCAATGTACCGTCCCAAACGAGTTTTGACCCGAAATACGGGTTTAATCCCATCATCGACAAAAGCAGAAGGTTGAGTAAAGGTAAATTTCCAATTATCTGCTAAAGTTAAAAGTTCAGCCTGACGACGCTGAAATATCTCTTCAATGGTGGTTACACTGCCATCCCTTAAAATGAGTTCAGAAAAGCGCCCTAAGCATTTCCCCATCGCCGGTCTCCCAGCTATAATAATTAAATCAGACCGCTGCAATCCTCCGGTCATCGCATCTAAGTCATAAAACCCACAAGTTAACCCAGGTAACGCTAACCCTTGTTGATGGATTTCGATATTTTCAAACGTCTGAATCAGGGTTTCTGAAATAGAAACTAAACCCTGTTGAGGACGGTCCTGGGTGAGGCTAAATATGGTTTGTTCCGCCTTGTCCAGGAGGATGGCGAGTTCCGTGGTGGTATCAAATCCTAACTCAGCGACTTTATGCCCGCCTTGAATTAATTTGCGGCGCATATATTTATCCACCACCAGTTCGGCATATTGGTCAATATTCACTGCCGAAACCGTGCGTTCTACGAGTTGGGCCAGTTTGCTTTGTCCGCCGACTTGTTCGAGGAGTTTATGGTCAGCTAACCAACTGGTGACCGTCATTAAATCTGTGGCTTTGCCTTGGAAATGGAGGGCGATCGCCGCTTTGTAAATCTGTTGATGGGCGGTGATAGAAAATCCATCAGGAGGCAGACGGTCTAGGACTCGGGTGATAGCCTCCGGGTCGAGGAGAATTCCGCCTAAAATACTTTCTTCCGCATCGATATTTTGCGGGGGGAGGCGATCGCTATAGCCTTGGAAATTTAAGGGTTCAGCCACGATTTGTACTCAGGTTTCGTCTAGATGCACCGGACGCGATTTATTCGGGTTAGAAATAAATCGCGTCTTTTCTATTGTACAAATTTCGGGACCGTTTTGGCCCAGGCATGAGAGAAATTCCGCCTGGGAAAGTCGCCGATTTTTAGCCCGCAACCACTTGAATTTCGACTTCAGCGGTAACCTCGGGGTGTAATTTGATTTGTGCCTTATAGAACCCAGTCTTGCTAATAGCAGGCAGGGTAATCCCACGGCGATCGATTTCTTGGTTGGTAGCCGCTTGGATGACTTCCGCCACTTCGCGATCGGTAACCGTCCCGAAAATCGCATCCCCTTCCCCAACGGATTTGGAGATGGTAAAGCGTCCAATGGTTTCCAGGGCCGTTTTCTGAGATTGTGCCTGTTGCTTCTCTTCCAACAGACGTTGCCGTTCTAATTCTCTGCGGCGTTCCACTTGACGGAGAATCCCTGGGGTGGTACGAACGGCGAAGCCTTGGGGTAGCAGGTAGTTCCGGGCATAACCGGGGGCCACTTCTACGAGGTCGCCGGATCTACCCAGCTTTCTAACATCTTGACTTAATACGACTTGGACTCGTTTGCTCATAATGGTTCCTGTTCGGTCAGAACTCTCTATTTTACGCTTCTTGGGGACAGATGGCAATAGGGAGGGGTGGGATTTTAACCACTGATTTCACTGATTTTCACGGAGGGGTGGGATTTGGGGGT
>CAYUEH010000604.1:0-3582 GCA_964442465.1 uncultured Laspinema sp.
CTATCATTCTGAGGAAGGTTCAATCGATGTCTATGATGACCCGTCGTCGTCTCGTGAATGGACTGGTTGCAGCAACGGCTGTTGGTGCAGGAGTGAATCTTCTGCATGGTTGCGGCGATCGCCGTACGTCTCATAACCAGAATCGAGGTCGTATTGGTCGCAACAACTATCCCAATATCCTTATTCTACTCATCGATGATCTACGTCCTCAACTCAACTGCTACGGACGTCGTGAGATGGTCTCCCCAAACATCGATCGCCTGGCCGCCGAAGGAACCCTATTCGAACGGGCCTATTGCCAAGTTCCCATTTGTGGGGCCTCTCGGGCCAGTACCCTGGCTGGGACTAGAGCTACCCCAACCCGTTTCGGTAGTGATTATCAAGCTCGTAAAGACGAAGATATGCCCAATGAACCCAGTTTACCTCTCTGGTTCAAGAACAAGGGCTATCGGACGATTTCCTACGGCAAAATCTATCACGTCATTCAGGATGACGCGGACAGTTGGCTCGAAGAACCCTGGCGGCCTCGGGGAATGTGGGGGCTAGAATCCTATGTCACGCCAGAAAACCGAGCGATTGTTGAAGCTCATGGAGGAACCTATGGACCTCCGTTTGAAATGGCCAATGTGGCGGATAACATCTATACAGATGGGCAAATCGCCGATCGCACCGTCCGTACGTTAGAGCGTCTCCAAGATGGTCACGCCCCCTTCTTTCTTGCTACTGGACTCTTTCGCCCGCATCTCCCTTTTAACTCCCCAACCCCCTATTGGGATCTCTATCAACGAGAAAACTTGAGCCTGGCTGATAACCCCTTTCGTCCCGCTGGTGCGCCAGATGCAGCGCTACATAATTGGGGAGAACTCCGCCATTACTATGGGATTCCCGCTGAGGGGCCGCTCTCCGATGAGATGGCTCTGAATTTGATTCACGGCTATTACGCCGCCACCAGTTATGCTGATGCCCTTGTGGGACAGATTCTCAATGCCCTCGATCGCCTCGAACTCGCAGATAATACCATTGTCATTCTCTGGGGAGATCATGGCTGGCAACTTGGGGAACATGGCTTGTGGTGCAAACACGCTAACTTTGAAACCTCGCTACACGCGCCTATGATTATTCGAGGGCCAGGAATCCCGGCGGGACAACGGACAGATGCGTTAGTGGAGTTTGTGGATATTTATCCCTCTCTCTGTGATTTATCTGGGTTAGAAAAACCGGAGCATTTAGAGGGGAGTAGTTTTGTACCGTTGTTAGAAAATCCCAATTTACCTTGGAAGGAAGCGGTTTTCAGCTACTACAATGGGGGGCATTCTGTCAAGAGCGATCGTTATCGATATACTGAGTGGACGAATGATGATGGGTTTGTTTGGGCTCGGATGTTATATGACCATGTTGAAGATCCCGGTGAGACGGTCAATCTTGCTGAACGTTCTGAAGCTGAGGCGATCGTCGCTCAACATCAACAGATGCTCGAACAGGGGTGGTCTGTCTACCAAATTCGTTAACTAATTGACCCTAGAAATAGGATTAAAATACCTGTTGCTAACTAAGTCTCATTTTAAAATAATTTTTGATGGCAAAAATCATATCTCTGTTGGAACTTCTCCTGATTTGTCTGGGAGGCGTCCTAATTGTTCATTCTCCTGATCGTCGCTTATCTGAATCCCTAGCTCTCGGGATTCACTTGGGATTGATAGCCCTCTCTTTTAGTTTTCAGTTTTCCTTTTTGTTGGGAGTCCCTCAACTATCTTTTTTTTTGGAGTCACTCTTGGTTATTCTGAGTGTTTGGCTTATTTTTGGACAAAAAAACACTCTAAAAGTGGCACGTATCGCCCTAATTAGACTTGGCAAAAAATACAGATTGCTTTTTATTTTTGCCGGGATTCCAATTGCTTACTTAGGGCTAAAAGCTCTAGTTATGGCCCAGGTCTCTCATGATGTGGTGGGTTATGGGTTTTCTAGGGTATGGATTTTTCAACAACAGGAAACCCTACTTTTGGATAAAGTGTGTCAAGTTCATCAGGCTATTTTTCCCGTTGGAACTGATATATTAGCTCATCTATTTTTGCGCTGGAACACCGACTGGGGAGCGGGATTTTTTAATTTTCTTGCCTATCTCTCGATACTCCTGGGAAATTATGCCCTCGCTCGTAAATATGTTTCAGAAAAACTGGCGATCGCCATCACTCTTGCGATCGCCAGCCTTCCCCAAGTCATGTTTCAGGGCTGGATTGCTAAAAATAATATCTTTACTGCTTCAGCCACAATTTTTTGCCTACTAATTCTAGATCGTCTCTTCACATCACCCACCTCAGCTAATCTTTTTCTCCTCATCTTAGGACTCTTCTTTGGTGTTGCCGCAAAAACGACTTTTTTGGCGATCGCCCTACCTCTTCTCATCCTTTATGGAATTCCCTTAATCCAAAAATATGGCTTAAAAATCTGGATTCAGGAAATTCGTAAAAATTGGCTGTTCTGGCTTGCAGGAACAGTCCCTCTACTGGTGATGTCACAACTGTGGTTATTTATTCATAATCACCAAGTTTGGGGAACCTGGTCTGGGCCTCGCGGCTTTGTGGACTTCCATAAAAATCAGGAGGGTTTACTAGGAGGACTCGCCAACTTAGTTCGCTTTATCCTGGAGTTTGTTGATTCAACTCCCATTCCTCCTGATTTAGTTGATCGTGTTTTCAACGTCTCTATTTTTGCTCACCTTGAACAGGCGTACTATAAAATCTTTGAACCCCTATTTGGAAAAGCTGGATTACAATCAGGAGAAACCTTTAGTTTTATCTTGATTCCCCATCAAGCATTTGCAGGATTTGGACTATTAGGACTTATCCTCATTCTTCCCTCGATCTTATTCAGTTTATGGACAGCCCCGCAGTTTAGCAAGCGGTTAGCTGCAACGTTACTCTCATTTTTACTAATATTTTGTCTCACCTCAACTTGGTCTCAGTACAAAATGAGAATGCTAATTCCTTTATTTGCAGCATCTGGTGCTTGTGTCGCTCAGTGTTTGTCCAGGATGACTCACGCTAGATATCGGGAGAGTTTGTGTTTTTCTATAATTACGCTGATCTCAATTTTGAATCTTTTTTATATTTCTTTATATGACCAAGATGCGAATATTTTGAAGACCTATAATTTTAGTCGTTGGAATTTGCAAGCCAAAGATTGGGTGCAGAGTAACTGGAGACGCGATCGCCTCTATCCCGCCGAAAACTATCATGGTGATGAACGACTTAAAATTCTGGCTGAGTTTTTCCCCGAGGGAAGTCGGGTTGGCTTTTTCACCGAGAGTTCAACTCGTTTGCACTACTACTTTTTGCATCTTCCCCAAGTTGAGTTCCAATCTATCTGCATGGATGACCGCAGTCGCCGCAGTTTTCCAGGACAAACATTTGATACCCTCGAAGATGCTATGTTAACCCTCTCAACTCCCCTAGACTATGTCCTCTGTGTGGGTGAACAATGCCAAACTCCAGGTAACCAGTTACAAGAGCGGTTTTACTTTCCTAGTGAGAAAGAAACTCTCTTCATTTTTGAAGTTTTACCGACATCACCGTCCAAGTAAGA
>CAYUEH010000605.1:0-3580 GCA_964442465.1 uncultured Laspinema sp.
GTGGTTGGATAAATTCTGTACTTGGTTGCTCTCAGCATTACCGTGAAAATAATTGGCGATAATATTGTAGCATGACAATCCCACTGATTGTCAATTTTCAGGGTATCGTTCGCGCAGCGTGTGCGAAGCACATACCCTTCAATTGACTTGAGGGGTCCATGTATCCCGACGCTCAATCGAAGATTAGAGCGCGGGACTTATCGCCCCTCAAGCTCCCCAGGAGTTAAAACAGACCTAGGATAGAAGCTGATGGATAGCCAGACGAATTATCCTTAAAGAGAGTAATAATAGAGTAGAAGACAAGAGGAAAATGAATCATGTTATACAGTAATCTGCCAACGGTCCAAAATCGAGCAGTGATGGCCCCCGAGGAAGCCAGCGCCCCTGAACATCCCCTGCAAGCTCATTTAAACTTACCCTTGCCATTACCGGAACCTTGGACGATCGCCGAGGTTCGCCGGATCCAATTGCGCGATCGCATTCCCGGATTAGTGAAACGCCTCCTTCCCTTTGATGGGGAGTTGACTTGGGAATATTGGTGGGCGGTCCCGGGACGGATGTTATTACCGGAAGACGTGGAGTTGTTAAACCGCGATCGCCAACGGGTGGAAACCATCCTTTCCAAACTGATTTGGCTATTTGGTGGATATTACTTTGAACAAACCAGCCCCCGGGAAGGGGAGTTACAACCCCTCCATGACTGGCAGCAAATCGTCCAACGTGCCCACAATCTGGGCTTTAAGAACTATCTGTTGGATATCGACTACCTCCCCATCGCCATCAAACCCTATAACAGCCCCCAGACAACCCTCAGCGATTTACCGTCGGATTGCATTACCGAATCTGTTGCCGTGGAACCAGCCCATTGGCATATCGAATTCTTCCAACTCCAGCCCATGAATGGGGGTTATGACATTCAAGAACCCAAACCCCTCTGTAGCTGTCAAATTTGGACCGGCAAACCCTTCCTACGGTCCTGCCAAACTGAAGACTCGGCTGTCCGATATGACTTGTGGATTAGCAAACCCTTGGATATCACGATTCCACCCTGGCGATATCAACCCGAAGAAATGCTCCCTGAATCTACCTCACGCACCTCTGAAGTTTTTTAAGTTCAGGGTAAAAGGGTGATACAATGGGCCTTGGTTCCGGCTAATCATAGTCAGCCTCAGTATTTTTTGCTGATTAAACTCACTATCAGGAGTGGTATTCCATCATGAAATCCGATAGCAAACAGTCCGCCAATACCCTCGGAGATTGGGCCAAAATTGCCCTGGAAAAACATTTCCAAAAAACCATTCAATATGAAGAGGATGTCTTAAGCGATCGCGACCCCGAAGCCCTGCATCAGATGAGAGTGGGGATGCGCCGCTTACGATCTGCCGCCAAAGGATTTGCACCAGCATTAGATTTACCCAAAGCTGCCCGCCAAAGTCAAATTGGCAAAATCTCCCGCAGTCTGGGCAGTTTGCGGGATTTAGATGTTCTCCTAGATACCCTAGAAACCGATTATCAAGATGCCTTACCCGACCCAGAAAAAGAGGAATTCAAACGGGCATTAACCCTCTTAAAATCCGAACGGAGTCAAGCCTTTGATGCCGTCAGGGAAACCCTGAATGGCGAAATTTATCTGTCCTTTAAAAACAGTTTAGCCGACTGGTTAAACCGCCCCATATATGGCGAAATGGCTGTTCTGCCCATTCAAGATATTCTGCCAGACTTATTATTACCCGAAGTCAGCGCCCTATTTTTACATCCTGGGTGGTTGCTGGGAATCAAAACTAAAAAAGGTAAGGTGAAAATCGATAACCTCACCGAAGCTGAAGTCGAGGAAGTATTCAAAAACCAGGGAGAAACCCTCCATGATATCCGCAAGCAAGTTAAGCGAGTGCGCTATCAAATGAGCTTGTTTAAGAAATTTTATGGAGAAGCCTATTCCGAGTATGTTGAGGATCTCAAAGGGATTCAAGAGGTTTTGGGTAAAATGCAAGATAGCGTCGTCTTAGCTGAAACCCTCTCCCGAGTTTTGGGCTGTAATCTTCACGAGACCCTGCCGACTTTAGCCGAAAAACTACTAGAAAACCGCTATGTATCCTGGTTAGAGTGGCAACCCCTGCATCAGAAATATTTAAACCCCGAAATCCGGGATCAATTTCGGTTAGAACTACTATATCCTACCCCCTCCTCTAAATCAAAAAAATCCCGAAAACAAAAGAAAAAGGACTAAAATAATTTGGCATAACCAAATGGGAGCCCAATCTTAACCCAGATTTCCGCCAAGGATTACCTAATCTTTACCTTGAGCCGATAGAGTAAGCCTATAAGTTTGTAACCTGTGTTATTGACGGGTAGGTTGTAGGTATGATCCAAACACTTAAGGCTGTTCCAGAAACCGATAGGCATCACGCTAGAGAAGAACGCCGATTGCATTTTTATGCCAAAGGCGACAATATTCCGATTTTATCTCAAGGAATTTGGCAAGTGGCTCAAGGGTTGGTGCAACTGGGTACCCTTTATCCCACTGGGGAAGAGGGACTCTTAGGATGGGTAGGGCCGTCCATGTGTTTTAGTCTGTCTTTTAGCTGCCTGCAAACCTATCACGCCAAAGCCCTATCGGATGTTTATTTGATGTGGTTTTCCCTGCGAGAAGTGGAAGCATCGCCCCATTTAGCCCGGGAAATGTTCCCTCAATTGATGCGACGAATGCGACAGGTAGAAGCCATTCTGGCAATTAGCAGTCAACGCAAGGTAGAGGATCGGTTAATTCAGTTATTATTGCTTCTCAAGCAGGAAATGGGAGAAGCGGTTGCAGAGGGAACTCGGTTACGAGTCCGACTCACCCATTATGACTTGGCAACGGCGATCGCCACCAGTCGAGTAACGATTACCCGAATGTTAGGTAAACTGCGTCGGGATGGAATTATTACCCTGGATTCCAAGCGTCATATTATTATCAAACATGGGGATTTTTTCAGCATGACCCATTGCCCAATCCTCACAGAATGGTAAGATAACAACGATGAGAATTTCCTTTAGTTTTGGGTTGAATCAATCGGGGGAACTCCCTCGATTGATCTCAAATACGGTGGTTTCTTCAAAGTTGACCCCTTGTTGTCATTCCCGGGTGAGACCCGGAATCCATCTCAACCGGACCGGGGGATTCAGTGGAGTGGGTGGAGACTTGATCTCACGGGCGATCGCGCCAGGACCCACTGAGGATTTGCGGACAGCCTTGGATATGTGAGATAAACCCTTGATAAACTAACCGGGTTTGACCACTCAAACATCGCATCCACAGGCGTTGATAAAAGTGAGGATGGTCTTCCAATCGGTCGAGATGGGGGATAATGGTTAAGGGAATGTGATAGCATTCACCATACAGGGTTCCGGTTCCCGGGACGTACATAGGATACGGACCTAAATTGAATAAGTCCCCATCGGCGATCGCATCGTCTCCGATGTATTCAGCATTTTCTAATAAATAATGATTGATTTCTCCCCGCATCAAACTGCCATAGACAAATAAATCCACAAACTCGGTCAGAAACAGGCAGTCGGCAGCCGCTAAAACCGCTTGCAG
>CAYUEH010000606.1:0-3580 GCA_964442465.1 uncultured Laspinema sp.
AGGGCAGAAGTCCCGCATTAAGAGCCTTCCGCCAGCACATTCGTACCCTAAAACCTACCCTATAAACTGATTATGGCGATTAGCAATCACGAACGAATCGGCAGAGCTTTAAACCTACTCCGAGATGGCCTTTATCCCTTTATTGAACGGGAGATGAAAGCGATTCATGGAGACCGTTGGATAGTCGCCGCTTCCGCTTGTTTACCGGATAGTTATGTTCGCAATAAACACCCCCAAGATGTTCTCCAGGAAGATGTTTCAGCCTTGCTAATTGTGATGTGGGAGCAATGGAATAATATCTTTCGCAATATTCTGGGACGGTCTGAACGCAGCTTGGTCAGCGAATTGCGGGATACTCGTAACGAATGGGCACATAAAACCACGGTTTCCACCGATGATACTTACCGGGCCTTAGATAGTATGACCCGCTTATTATCGGCGATTTCTGCCCCGGAAGCGGCTATGGTGGAAAAGCAGAAACAAGAACTGTTACGCCTGCGGTTTGAAGACCAGGCCCGACGGGAAACACGCCGCGCGGCGATCGCCCCGACAGAAGGACAACCCCAATCCGGATTAAAACCCTGGCGCGAAATTACCACCCCTCATCCCGATGTCGCCTCCGGTCGCTACCAACAAGCGGAATTTGCAGCAGACCTCTGGCAAGTTTATCTCGATGAAGGCTCAGACGAATACCGCCTCCCCACAGAATTCTTCCAGCGCACCTATCTCACCGAAGGACTCAAACAACTCCTCACCGGGGCACTCCTGCGCCTAAGCGGAACAGGCGGAGATCCGGTCATCGAACTCCAAACCAATTTCGGAGGAGGAAAAACCCATGCCATGTTAGCCCTCTATCACCTATTTTTTGGGGTTTCCGCTAAAGACTTACCGGGACTAGAACCCATCTTTCAAGAGGCCGGAATCAACGAACCTCCTGCTAAGGTCAATACCGTTGTCCTCGTCGGCAACAAAATCTCCCCGGGACAAATTCATCACAAATCCGACGGGACTCAAGTGCGGACCTTATGGGGTGAAATTGCATGGCAACTGGGGGGGAAAGAGGGCTATGAAAGACTCCGAGAAGCGGATGAAACCTCTACCAATCCCGGTGATGCCCTCAAAGACCTATTTAATCACTATGCGCCAGTCCTGATTTTAATTGATGAGTGGGTGGCCTATGGTCGGCAACTGCATGATAAAAGTGACCTACCGGCAGGAGATTTTGATACGCACTTCACCTTTGCCCAAACCCTGAGTGAGTCGGCGAAAAATGCTCAAAAAACCCTGTTGGTGGTGAGTATTCCCTCTTCAGATATTGAAATTGGCGGTCACCGGGGGAAAGAGGCCCTAGACCGTCTCAAGAATGCGATCGGGCGGGTGGAGTCTCCCTGGCGACCCGCAAGCGCTGATGAAAGTTTTGAAATTGTCCGGCGTCGTCTGTTTCAACCCACCTCAGACACCAGTCTGTTTGTCCAGCGCGATGCAGTGGTTCGCGCCTTTGCAGAACTCTACCGCACTCAGAGTCAGGAATTCCCGGCAGAATGTAAAGAAGGAGACTATGAACGCCGGATGCGAGAAGCATATCCCATTCATCCGGAACTGTTTGCACGCCTCTACTCCGACTGGTCCAGTCTGGATAAATTCCAGCGCACTCGCGGCATTCTGCGTCTGATGGCGAAAGTCATTCACTCCCTCTGGGAACGCAATGACCAAAGTCTCCTAATTATGCCCGCTCATGTCCCGATGGACGATTCCCAGGTACAGTCAGAACTGACTCGCTACCTAGAAGATAACTGGATTCCCGTGATTGAAAAAGATGTGGACGGGCCGAATTCCTTGCCCTTGGCCCTGGACCGCCAGAATCCCAATCTAGGCCGCTACTCCGCCTGCCGTCGCGTCACTCGCACCATTTACATGGGTTCCGCCCCCACCCTGCGGGCGGCCAATCGGGGTTTAGAAGACCGTCGCATCAAACTCGGTTGTGTCCAACCCGGGGAAAGTGTGGCAACCTTCGGGGATGCCTTGCGGCGATTATCGGACCAAGGAACTTATTTGTATCTGGATGGGAATCGGTACTGGATTTCCACTCAACCCAACGTGAATCGGACGGCACAAGAACGGGGGAGTCAGTTCTTAGACGATCGCTATTTGGTGTGGCAAGAGATTATTAAACGGTTGAAAGGCGATCGCCAGCGCGGAGAATTCAGTGCCATCCATATCGCCCCGGAATCCACCTCGGACATTCCCGACGACCCCAATTTAGGAGTCCGCCTCGTCGTTCTCTCTCCCATATATCCCCATACTCGTCTGAGTAAAGACAGTCCCGCTCGAAAATATGTAGAAGATGCCCTCAACCACAAAGGCAGCAGTCCTCGCTTTTACCGAAACACCCTGCTCTTCCTCGCGCCGGACCAACCTAAAATCGAAAATTTAGAGAAAAATGTTGCTCAATATTTAGCCTGGGAATCGATTCTCGCCGATGATAAAAAGAAGACCCTTAATTTAGATAATTTCCAACGCACTCAGGCGGAAACCAAGCGGGATGGGACAAACAAAGATGTGGATAATATTCTCTGGGATACCTATCAATGGCTGCTGATTCCCACCCAACCGGACCCAACCGGGGAGATTGAATGGAAAGAAACGCGATTGACCGGGCCCGACTCTGCGATCGCCCGTGCCAGCAAAAAAGCCGTCAATGAATCGGATTTGCAGGATATTTACGCCCCCAATACCCTCCGACTTGAAGCCCTAGACCCCCTGCTGTGGCGGGAAACAAACCACATTGACCTCAAACGCCTTTGGGAATATCACACCCAATATCCCTATCTGCCACGATTAAAAAATCAGACGGTGCTGTTGGCAGCGATTAGTGATGGGGTAACCTCCACAGTTTGGGCGGATAATTTTGCTTATGCAGAAGGATTTGACGAAGAAACCGGAAAATATCTGGGATTGCAGGCGGGGACCGGGATTAATCCTACTATCAGTCCTCAAAGTTTGCTAGTTAAACCCGAAATTGCGCAACAGCAGTTTGATTTAGAAGCCAAAGTCAACCGTTTGGATGGGGCAAAAACCCAGGGTCTCCCGTCGAAAACTTCGGGTTTGAAGTCTCCTACCTCAGAATATGGGTCATCCTCCCGGACTGCGGGAGATGGCAATGCCGGGGAAGGTGCAGGGGTGGAAGAGATTACGGCTACTGTTCTACGGCGATTTTATGGCAATGTAGAGATTGACCCAATGCGGGTGAATCGGGATGTCCCGGCGATCGTTCAGGAGGTGATCCAGCATCTGATTTCTCTAAATAAGGCTAAAGTCAAAATCACCTTGGAAATCGAAGCGGAAATTCCGGAAGGCGTCCCCGATGATGTCACGCGCACTGTCCTAGAAAACTGCCGGACTCTCAAATTTAACAGTCAATCCTTTGAGTCGGAATAAGCTGGTCATTGGGGAGGATGGGGAAGATGGGGCCGATGGACCCGTTTGTAGTAACGACTTCAGTCGTTACCGCGTGACTTGGCATTAGCCAAGTCACGCCCTCCTTAAGACTCTCAAATTTAACAGCCCATCGTTTGAGTCG
>CAYUEH010000607.1:0-3554 GCA_964442465.1 uncultured Laspinema sp.
GATTACCAGGTGGGGTCTGACTTTAATAGGGCTTCAATTTGTTCTGCCGGTAAGGGTTTCGCGAAAAAATATCCCTGACCACATTCACAACCGAGCGATCGCAATTGGGCTAATTGTTCCGATGTTTCCACTCCTTCGGCAATCACGTCCATTTTTAAATTATGAGCTAGGGCAATAATGGTTTTCACAATGGCTGAATTTTGGTCCCCTTCCCCCATCCGCATCACAAAAGACCGATCGACTTTTAAGGTGTCTGTGGGAAAGCGGTGCAAATAACTCAAGGAGGAATATCCGGTACCAAAATCATCAATGCCTAACTTTAAATTTAAGGCTTTCATTTGAGACAGCATCTCGATCGCCAACTCGACCTCATCCATGACCACACTTTCGGTGATTTCTAATTTCAAACAAGCCGGATCAAGATCGGTTTGGTCTAAGATTCGTTTGATGACTTCGATGAGATTGGGTTGAGCAAACTGTTTTCCCGAGAGATTCACACTGACCATTAACGGGGGAACAGAGGGAAATTCCTGTTGCCATTTGCAAATTTGCCAACAGGCAATGACCAGGACTAATTCACCTAATGGTACAATGGAACCCGTTTCCTCGGCAACGGTGATAAATTCCCCGGGAAAGACTAAACCCCGTTGCGGATGTTGCCAACGCACGAGGGCTTCAAATCCAGCAATTTTTCCTGATTTTAAATCAACTAAGGGCTGATAATAGACCAAAAACTCCGATTCAATCTTGCCATTGACTGGGGTGGCCCCGGCATTAATGGCGCGACGGAGGTCGGTTTCTAGCTGAAATCGGGCCACGGCATTGTGTTGCATGGCGCTTTCAAAGACTTGAGGGCGAGATTTGCTCAATGCTTTGGCGCGATACATGGCGGTGTGAGCATCTCGTAATAAATTCCGGGAGTCATCGGCATGACCGAGGGCCATACCAATGCTGGCGGTGGTATAGATAGGTTGACCTTTCAGGATAAAGGGTCGGGCAATTTGGTGGTAGAGGGTTTCGCCAATGTGGATGGCATCTTCGGAATGGTAAAGATTGTCCAGGAGGATGGCAAATTCATCCCCTCCGACTCGGGCGAAGGTGACTGTTTCAATGCCATCGGTCCTGGGTTGGCGCATCAGGGTGCGAATGCGTTCAGCGATCGCAATGAGTAGCAAATCTCCCATTTCATGGCCGAGTCCATCATTGATAATTTTAAATCGGTCTAAATCCAGGAAGAATACTGCTAATAAACGCGGTATCGGGGGTAATTTTGAGTCTAAAGAGACAACCGAAGATTTTATGTCTGGAAGTGTTTGGGGGGGCTTTCCTAATGTTAGGAAAAAGGGGAGTGTCTTCGGTTGCGATCGCCGATAAACGCGATCGAGTTGGTTCATGAATGAGGTGCGATTTGGCAGTCCGGTCAAGTCATCATGAAACGCGGTATAGAGTAATTTTGAGGCGACGACTCCACTCAGGGCGATGGTAAAGGTGAGTACAGGGGCAGCGACGGGAATCCATCCCCCCCAATGAAATAGCCCAAATCCAATGGCGACAATGCCTCCAAATCCGAGGATAACCCCTAACCCCAGTTTGAGGGGATGTTGAATCTGCCATGCGATCATCCCCCCGATCGCACCACAACTGGCAATCCATAACATCTCAATCCAGTTGGGTAAAAACCATACAATTGGCTTACCATCCAGGGCACTACTCAGGAGTTGACTCACCATTTGGGCGTGTAATCTCACCCCGGGCATTTTAAAGGTTTCTGTTTCCGTTTTGATGCCGTAGGGGGTAAAAAATAAGTCTTTCTCGCTGGATGCGGTGGTCCCAATTAAAACAATTTTATCTTTGATCCAACTGGGATCAACTTCTTGATTTAAGACTTGGGTGAGGGTTACTTCGTTAGAGATAGAACCAGGCGATCGATAGTTGAGCAGGATTTGATACCCATCGGCATCAATGGTTTGATACCCCCCAGAATGAGGTTTTAACTGCGTGATGTGGGCCTTTCCTAACACAATGCCCTGGGGATGGGTGGGACTATTGTCGATCGCAATGCCGCGATCGCTCAAATATTTAAGAGTGACCCGCAAGGCAAAGGAGTAAAAAGTGTTTCCCTCTAAGTCCTGGGCAAAGAGTAAATTTCGGCGGGCAATGCCATCGGGATCATTGACAATATCATTAAATCCCACCGCCTCTGACGGGAGATGAGGTGGGGGGGGAACCCCCGGTTCTTGAGCATCAGAGAGTTTGGTAATGCCAATCACATTGTTGAGGGATTGAAGTTGCCAACGCAGGTCTTGATGACCCGGGGACTGGGGGACATCCCGATACAAATCCAACCCAATTACTGCCGGTTCCAATTTGGCGACTTCTTCCAAAACCTGGGCCACAATGCGATCGGAAAGCGGCCATTTTTGTTGAGTTTGGATATCAGCTTCGGTAATTTTTACCAGTAATAATCGGTCATCAAGTCCTGGATTATACCAGCGATTTCGCATCATCCAATCATAGCTGACCAGTTCTAGGGGTTGAAACCCCCCGACTTCTCGAATCGCGATCACGACTCCGATCGCAATGGCAATGGCGATCGCCACGGAACTGACGGGGGTATGCACCCGGTTGAGCTTGATTTGGGCAATCTGTTCATAAACCCCAGATGCCAATGAGTTGACTTGGCGAGAAAATTTATCAAGCACCGTTATTGGTTAAAAAAGTGGTTAAAAGAGGGATGGAGTATCAAGTTAGAGGGAGTGATCGGCTCAATTCGGTTTCGCCGAATTCTGAGTCAGTTGTAGAGTCTATTCCGGTCTAAATTCCGATCCTCTTGATCCTGCCTCCCCTGCCCTAGATTGTCAATGGCCCAACTTAACTGAAAGATCCACCCACTACCGGGATTAAAAGGGCTCAAGGTTCAATCCGGACGGCAATCTCAACCGGCCAACTCCCGCTCAACCTTACTATAGTATCGATATGGGGATTCCCCCGAAGCGGTGTAAAATTCCCTCATCTAGTTCCAGGGGACTTTATTGAAGTATGGCAAATCAACTTCCGATTCCAGTTGTCGTCAATGGCGCTGGGGGCAAAATGGGCCGTGAAGTCGTTCAGGCGGTTTCTGAGGCTCCAGATATGATTTTAGTCGGGGCCGTCGATCGCAATCCTCAGTATCTGGGTCAAGATATTGGGGAAGTCATCGGATGTGGACCGTTAGAAATCCCGGTTTTAAATGACCTGGAAGGCACCCTGGGGATGGCACTTCAGGAAAAGCAATCAGCGGTGATGGTGGATTTTACCCATCCCAACTCGGTTTATGAAAATACCCGGGCGGCGATCGCTTATGGGATCCGCCCCGTGATTGGCACCACCGGCATGAGTCCCGAACAGATTCAAGAACTGGCTGCCTTTGCGGAAAAATCTAGCATGGGTTGTGCCATTATTCCCAACTTTTCCATTGGCATGGTCCTGTTACAACAAGCGGCGATCGCGGCCTCGCAACATTTTGACCATGTGGAAATCATCGAACTCCACCACAACCAAAAAGCCGATGCCCC
>CAYUEH010000608.1:0-1984 GCA_964442465.1 uncultured Laspinema sp.
ATATCGCATCTGCAATCTCGATCAAGATGCGCTAGAATTGTAAAGAAATATAAATGCTATCTGCTTTACTTTTTCTGCAATTTCGCATCCCTGACGCAATTTATGAGTCTTCCCATTCGCAACCTCGCAATCATCGCCCACGTCGATCACGGTAAAACCACCCTCGTTGACGCTCTCCTCAAACAATCTGGCATCTTCCGCGAAGGGGAAGAGGTTCCTGATTGCGTCATGGACTCCAATGACTTAGAACGGGAGCGCGGCATTACCATTCTCTCCAAAAATACTGCCGTTCGCTACAAAGAAACGTTAATCAATATCGTCGATACCCCCGGTCACGCTGACTTTGGCGGCGAAGTAGAACGGGTTCTGGGTATGGTGGATGGCTGTCTACTAATTGTGGACGCCAATGAAGGCCCCATGCCTCAAACTCGCTTTGTCTTGAAAAAAGCCTTGGAAAAAGGACTGCGCCCGATTGTGGTGGTCAATAAAATTGACCGCCCCCGCGCTGACCCCCACGGGGCGGTGGATAAAGTCTTAGACTTATTCCTGGAACTCGGTGCCGATGATGACCAGTGCGAGTTCCCCTATCTGTTTGCCTCCGGTTTGGCGGGATATGCCAAAACGAATATGGAAGAAGAAGGGGTGGATATGCAGCCCCTATTTGACCTGATTCTCGATCGCGTTCCACCTCCGGTCGGAGACCCCACTAAACCCCTCCAGTTACAAGTCACGACTCTGGACTATTCCGAATATGTCGGTCGGATTGTCATCGGTCGGATTCATAATGGGGTGATTAAAGCCGGTCAACAGGCGGCTTTGGTTAAGGAAGGGGGCGAAATTGTTAAGTCCAAAATCACCAAATTAATGGGATTTGAAGGACTGAATCGGGTGGATATGCCTGAAGCTTCTGCGGGTTATATTGTCGCCGTGGCGGGGTTTGCGGATGCCAATATTGGGGAAACCATTACTTGTCCCAATGAGCCCCAAGCGTTACCTCTAATTAAGGTGGATGAACCGACATTACAGATGACCTTCTGGGTGAATGATTCTCCCTTTGCTGGACAAGAAGGCACTTTCGTTACCTCTCGGCAATTGCGCGATCGCCTCCTGCGAGAACTGGAAACCAACGTCGCCCTCCGCGTGGAAGAAACCGACTCCCCAGATAAATTCCTCGTTTCAGGACGGGGTGAATTGCACCTGGGTATCCTCATCGAAACCATGCGTCGGGAAGGCTACGAATTCCAAGTTTCCCAACCCCAGGTGATCTACCGCGAAATCAACGGTCAACCTTGTGAACCGTTTGAATGTCTGGTTCTGGATGTTCCCGAAGAAGGGGTGGGCGGTTGTATGCAGCGCCTCGGAGAACGACGGGGGGAAATGCTGGATATGCGCGTCAATGCCACGGCACGCACTCAACTGGAATTTGCGATTCCGGCACGGGGTTTAATCGGGTTCCGAGGTGAGTTTATGCGTCTGACTCGCGGGGCCGGAATTATGAACCATAGCTTCCTAGATTATCGCCCTCTCGCTGGAGATATTGAAGCCCGTCGCAATGGGGTGATTATTGCCTTTGATGAAGGGGCGGCGACGTTCTATGCTTTGAAAAATGCTGAGGACCGAGGGGTATTCTTTATTACTCCGGGTACGAAAGTATATAAAGGCATGATTGTCGGGGAACATAACCGTCCTCAAGATTTAGATTTGAATGTCTCGAAGACGAAGCAGTTGACCAACGTGCGCTCTTCTACGGGAGATGAACTGGTGCAGTTACAAGCGCCGGTGGAAATGAGTTTAGAACGGGCCCTGGAATACATTGGTCCGGAAGAGTTGTTAGAAGTTACACCGGAATCGATCCGCTTGCGGAAGATGTCGGTCAAGAAGTTAGCGAAACGCTAAGGTATTTAATGTATATATAGCGGGCAGGCTAAAGCCTGCCGCTATACGAACAAAGCCCGCCTGCGCGGGCTCTTTTATTGGATGTGAT
>CAYUEH010000608.1:2084-3546 GCA_964442465.1 uncultured Laspinema sp.
GTCGTTCTCTTCCTCCAAAGAATCAAGCAAAATCCCGAGGCGATCGCGAGGCATCAAATCCCCCCGTGCGAATCAACCGATCCAATTCATTGGGGTCGGGAGAGTGCATCTCCGCGACTTCGATCGCCACGCGACCTTCCATGACTTTGCGATACAGGTCTTGATTCATCACCTGCATTCCCTCATAAGTATCCGAATGCATTAAGGCAAAAGCCCCATCATCATCACCCTTATACAAGTAATCCTGCATGGTGGTGGTATTGATTAACACATCATTAATCGTCGTCCGTCCTCCATCAGTGGTGGGAAGCAACAGTTGGGCAATTACCGCATACAAAGTTTCCACAATTTGAATACGGATTGCCGGTTGTTCTTCGGGATTGAACAAATTTAACAGGCGGTTGATGGCGCTGATGGCGGTGCGAGTATGGAGGGTGCCGAGGACCAAGTGGCCGGTTTGCGCTGCTTGGAGGGCGATATTCACCGTGAGGCGATCGCGCATTTCCCCAATCAGAATCACATCCGGGTCCTCCCGCAGGGCCGATCGCAAGCTGGAATGGAAGTCATCGGTATGCAGTCCCACTTCCCGTTGGGAGATTAGGCAACTTTTTGAGGCATGGACATATTCAATCGGGTCCTCGATGGAAATGACGTGCTTATAGCTGCTTTCGTTTAAACAGCGAATCATCGCCGCCATTGTGGTTGATTTACCCGAGCCCGTCGGACCCGTGACCAACACCAATCCTTGGGGATGGGAAATCACTTTTTTCAGGACTTCGGGGAGGCGTAGTTCATCGATGGAGGGCACATAAAGGTCAATCAAGCGCAGGACCATCGCCCCACCCATGAGGGTTTCAAAGCAATTCACCCGACAGCGAATAAACCCCGGGTAGAAAATGGCGGTATCCAGTTCTTTGGTTTTGGCAAATTGGGACCGCTGGGATGGGGTGAGAATTTCGTTCAGATAATCGTTAAACTTTTCTGGGGTTAGGCGTTCTTGTTCGAGGGCTTCGCGCATTTGTCCCCGGATGCGGAATCGGGGGATTTCGCCGACGCGAATGTGAATATCCGAGGCTTTGCAACTATGGGCTTGTTCGACCAGGGCTTTGATATAATGGGTGGGAGTTGGTGCTGGTTGCGCGGCGTTTCGGTTGGCGATACCGGCAGGAGGTGGGGGTGGGGGTGGCAGCACTCTTGGCGGTCCGCTGGATTTCTGGCGTTTGATAGCGCTATTGGTAATGGACATTTTTTTTCTCCTAAAATTGGCGATCGCCCCTGATTTTTCCTAAAAATGAGTAAAAATACGGTTGACCGGGGTAGATATCCGGTGGCCGTTCAATGTTTAGTGGTATTTACTGAATATTGTAGAAAATTTTTTGACAATTTGTGGGTGATACTAAATCCGGTTGATAAAAGTATGAAAAATTGTAGTAGGGTGGGCATTGCCCACCCTACAATTGCT
>CAYUEH010000609.1:0-3543 GCA_964442465.1 uncultured Laspinema sp.
CCTTCCGATACTTAACCCCAATCCCCACAAAAATTACCCCTAATAGAAACAATACTATCCATCCCATCAACAAAACAAAAAATTGCACCAAAGACGGAACAAACCCCCGCAATCGAGACCAAGTGGCGAAAATATTCCCCTGCATTAAGGCTGAAATTCCATACAGCAACTGGACTTCTACCCCATCCGGTCCTAATTCAAGGGCCCGTTTAATAGCAGGTTCCCCTTGTCGCGGATGCCAACCATAGAGATTCACAAATCCTAAATAAGCATGAGCATAAGGATTTTCTGAATCCAATTGCACCACTCGTTCAAACGCCGCAATTGCCCCATCCACATCCTGCTGCAAAACCTGACTAAAGGCTAAATTATAAGCTAATTCTACATTATTTGGATCTTGTTTTAACCGATATTCTAGGGATTTTTCCGCTTGAATCAGATAATCTTGAATGGGGTCATATTGATTCACCCGTCCCATGTCATCAAAAATAAACTCCAACGCCTGCGGTCCTTGGGGTAATGCCGCAGACAGCGATCGCAACTGGGTGTTCCAATCCAGTTCCGGTGCCGGAGTCGCCGTTGCTGCGGGATTAATGGCGATCGCCACCGTCGGCACATCAATCTCCTGAGTTTCCCCAGTTTTGCGATTCAAATAAGTCGCCGCCAAAGTATAAGTTCCCGGCATCACATCCGTTGGCGGTAACATCGCCATCCGTTCTATCACCTTCGCCTGTAACGGTGCCGTTACCGCTTGTAACTCACTTTTGCCAATTCCATGATCGTGCAACCAAGACTCCCGCAACGAGGGAGATGCTGCTGAATTCTGCAATTGCCAAGTTAAGATAACCACCCCATCCCGCAACGAGTCCCAATCTCCCGTCCATTCATAAGTAACCGGAACCGGCACACCAGGAGGAGATTGCGCCGGAACCGTCACGCGATCGAGGGTGAGAATTGCTGGATTCGCAGATGCCTCCACTGCCTCAACCGTGACCATTGGCAGACGATGATGATACAAATTGAGGGTACTCTCATCGGGTAACGGCCAACTCGCCTGTAAATCAAATTCCCCGCCAGTTTCTACAAGTGCGACGATCGCCCCTTGTGCCTCCGTCGGGACCGAACCCTGATTTCCCGTCTTAGTCAAAAACCAATCCAGCGATCGGGCATCTTGGACAACGTGCGATCGCCTTGTTCCCACCTGCCTACCATAGACTTGAAACTGTTGCAAATTCCCGTAATAATTCAAATTATGCTGATTAATCATCGGCGTCGAAGGTAACACCCCCAAGGTCGATCGCAAATAGGGAGTGGTTTCCATAATTTCTGCGATCGCCTCTCGATGCGGCCAATCCGGTCCCCGATAGGCATGATGAGAGGCCAAAATATCCGGATGCCACTCATAAACCGGCCACACATCCGCCAAAATCAACACCAGCGCCGCAGTACAAGTCCCCCAACGCACCCATTTTCCCCAATTGCGAGGAAACAGCATCAATCCATAAGCTAATACCAGAGAAACAACCGGCAGATAGGGTAAAACATACCGAAAATCTTTATTCAGAATTAAAGAAAATAATACATAAGACCCGACCCCAAAAATGGCCAACCATTTGAAGGGAGAATTAAAATGGCTTTTCCAGACTGGATTTTGCAACTCTGCTGTCAACTCAGTCAAGTGGCGATCGCCGCGTAAACGCCACCCATAAAACACAAATCCGGCGAGGGACACCACCAGAAACGGCCAGGATACATGATGAGGAAGTTGTTCGGCATAAAATGTCCAAGCGGGAAGCGTATAAATGGCCGGGTCACCTTCGACGACTGCCGCCTGAATTGCCGCCCGTTGACTCCCCGTGAACACCAGCAACCAATTCGTGCTATACCAGGGATACATCACCAACCCGGTCAGGAATCCTGCCATCAGTAACTGTAGGAATCTGACCCAACGCCGGTCTCTCATCGTACTCACAATGACCCAGACAATGGGGGTGATGAGAAAGAATAAAGCTGTTTGTTTGATCATCAGGGATAACCCTACTGACAATCCCAAGACAATTGCCCAAAACCAAGATTGACAAGTAGGAGACTTTAGAAAACTGGAAATTGTATGGGGAGGGGGATTTTTTGAGGGTAAAGATGTTAATTGTAACGGTTCGGTGACCTTCCATCGGGTGAGGGAATAGAAAGAAAATGTCACGACAGCAGTCAGAGGAAAATCTAGCAGAAAATCCAGACGGGCATGATATAAACCGGGAAACATCAGACATAATGCTGCCGCCCAGATGCCTATTTTTCGGGTAAACAGCAATCGACCTAAACCATAGACGGAAGGGAGTAAAATTGCGCTAAAGAGGAGGTAAACCAGGGTGGCGCGATCGGCCTCGATCCCAAATAAATTGTGAAAAAATGCCGTCAGGATATAAGTGCCCGGTGGTATTTTCGATGAGAGTAACCAGACACTGCGCCACCAATCCTCGGAAAACCACTGGGGGGTTTGTAATGCCTGCCAGTAGTTTAAGGCCCCGGTTAAATAATCCGCCTGATCCCAAGAGGGGATTGAGCGATCGAGGGCAAACCAGAGGCGATCGCAAAATGCCCCTAGTAACCATAAACCGGCGATCGGCAACCAACCGTGATGTTTTTGATAGTTCTTCACCCGCAAAAATCCTCCTGATTTTCCTCGAAAATTAGAAATCGCCACCCGGAACGCTGTAGATACACCAGGGTACTCCGAATTCCCTCCCACTCGTGCCGCAATCCTCACCGGATTCTATGCTAGATTGCCGCTTATATCATGGTGATCACCGATGGCAGACCCCAAACATCAAATTTTCCTTTCCCCGATTTCTGCTCAGTCTGCCAGAAACTTTATGGAGTCGCTTGAGTTATCGTTTCTTCATGGTTAAATCTTTTATGGTCAACTTGCGCCTAGTTTCGATTCTTCCCGCCACCGCCTTGGCGATCGCTATGAGTGCCGCCAGCGTAGGCGCTCAAAATATGTACAACCCCATCCGGTTGCCCTCTAATAATGAAATTACAGATACCTTATCTGAACGAGATATTCCCACCGGACAAGGTGGATTTGCCCGGGATTATCTTGTCACCTTGCAAGCCGGAGATCAAATCGTCATCGATCTACTTTCCGATAGCTTTGACACCATCGTGACCCTACTCGGACCCAATGGCATGACCATAGCCGAGAATGACGATGGCCCTGATGGGACCACCAACTCCCTCCTCTTTGCCCGCATCACCGAAGGCGGAAATTATACCGTCCGAGTCCGAGCCTTTGGCGAAGGAGGCACCGGCTCGTTTAACGTCAAAGTCACTCGCCTGCGCCCTATTTAATTGGGTTTGGACGTAATATCAATCGTAGCAACGGCTATTACGTCCAAAAAAATTTTTTTCAAAAAAGGCTTGCCAACTACCAAAATGTTTGCTATGTTAGTTAAGCATGAAAAAACAAGCCGGGATAGCTCAGTTGGTAGAGCAGAGGACTGAAAATCCTCGTGTCACGAGTTCAAGTCTCGTTCCTGGCAT
>CAYUEH010000610.1:0-3542 GCA_964442465.1 uncultured Laspinema sp.
CCCCCCTTAGCAAGGTAGGGGGCAAAGCGGGTTCCTCCCCATTTAATCCCAATTTCAACTGGTAAATCAATCATGACAGACTCCTATATTTTCTCTGGAACCTTACCTGAAAATACGCCAACTTATGTTAAAAGAAAGGCGGATTTTGAACTATATGATGGATTAAAATCAGGGCAGTTTTGCTATGTCTTAAATTCTCGACAAACGGGCAAATCCAGCTTGCGAGTGCAGGTGATGCGGCAGTTAAAACAAGCGGGGGTCGCCTGTAGTGTGATTGATATCTCGATGGACAATATCCAGCAGGGGACTTCCAATCAGTGGTATGCGAATATGCTTCGCAGTCTGACCCTGGATTTGCAGCTTGAGGTGAATCTGGGGTCTTGGTGGCGCGATCGCGAGTGGTTATCTCCCCTGGGTCGATTTCGGGAGTTTATCGAAACCGTGGTGTTGGTGCAAATTCCGGGAAACATTGTGATTTTTATCGATGAAATTGACAGTATTCTTAGTTTAAATTTCCCCACGGATGATTTTTTTGCCTTTATTCGCGCTTGTTACAATCAACGGGCCCATCATCCCCCCTACAATCGCCTGACATTCTGTTTGTTAGGAGTTGCAACTCCCTCGGATTTAATCGGCGACAAACAGCGCACTCCTTTTAATATTGGACAAGCGATTGCCTTGCATGGGTTTACTTTAGCCGAAGCGAAACCGGCATTACTTCCTGGATTTTATCAGCAGTTTACTGATCCGGAAACTGTTTTATCAGAAATTTTAGATTGGACGGGGGGACAACCGTTTTTAACCCAGAAGTTATGTAAATTGGTGGTCGATAAATCCCATAATTCTCGACCGAATATCGGGGCATTAGTTCGAACCTACCTGTTGGAGAATTGGGAATCCCAGGATGAACCGGACCATTTAAAAACGATTCGCGATCGCCTGCTTTGTGATGAAAAACGCACCCCGCGACGATTGGGACTCTATCAAAAGATTTTAACAGCACACCCCGAGGGATACCCAGCGGATAATAGTCCGGAACAAACCCAACTGCGCTTATCCGGGTTAGTCGTCAAAAAACATGGCAATTTAACCGTATTTAACCGGATTTATCAACAGATTTTTAATGCAGATTGGATTGAGAACCAGTTGGGGAATTTGCGGCCCTATTCTGAGGCGATCGCCGCTTGGTGGGAGAGTGGCGGGGAAGATTCCTCTCGGTTATTGCGGGGACAGGCGTTACAGGATGCCCTAAACTGGGCCTCTGATAAAAGTTTAAGCGATCGCGACTACCAGTTTCTCTCCGCTAGTCAAAACAGCGAGAAAAAAACACTAGAATTAGCCAAAATCGAAACCGAAATTACCTTAGAAGCGGAACGGCAAGCTAAACAAATTTTAGATACCGCCTACAAAAAAGCCCAACGGGTCATCACCGTTGGATTAGTCGGACTCTGTGCCGTTTCCCTGCTTTCTCTCACCATTATTGCCTGGGCCAATTCCCAAAAAAGACAAGCGGAAATTGCCGAAATTAAAGCCCTGAATTCTGCCTCTAAAATTCGCAATTCTTCCAACGAAAAACTCGAAGCGTTAGTCAATGCAATTCGGGCCGGTCGAAAATTACAATCTAACTGGGCAACCTCGGAATTAATGACCCCGGCAGTGGTTAATTTAGAAACCATTCTTGCCAATCTGCAAGAACAGAATAGTTTAAATCAGCATCGCGGATGGGTGTGGGATGTTGCTTGGTCTCCTAACGGAGAAACCCTTGCCACCGCCAGCGCTGATGGTACAGCAATCTTGTGGACTGCGCAAGGGGAATTACTGCATACCTTAGAACATGGCGATCGCGTTTATGGACTAGGATTTTCCCCCGATGGACAAACCCTTGCTACCGCAACCGCTAACCACAGCGTCAAATTGTGGGGAATGGATGGCACTCTGCTTCATACCCTCAGCGAACATCAAGGGAGTGTTTTTGCCGTGAGTTTCAGTCCTCAAGGTCAGTTATTGGTCACCGGCAGTACGGACAAAACTGCTAAAATTTGGCGCATTGAACCCAACTCCCAAACTCCTCCCATCCTGCTGCAAACTATCACCGCCCATACAAAAGAAATTTCTGATATTAGTTTCTCTCCCGATGGTGAAATTCTCGCTACAGCGAGTTATGACAATCAAGTAAAACTCTGGAAAATTACCCCCACAGGAACCGCAGAATTATTAACAACCTTAACCGGACATCAAAGCGGGGTTTCTACGGTGAATTTTGCTCCCAATGGTCAAACTGTGGCAACGGCGAGTGGCGATGGGAGGGTGAAACTTTGGACTCGGGATGGAGAATTAATTAATGCTTTCAAAGCGCATGATAATGTGGTGACTCGGGTAATTTGGTCCCCCAATGGCAATCTGCTGGGGACGGCGAGTGAGGACCACAGCGTGAAACTCTGGAGTGTCTATGACAGGACCCTGCTGAAGACTTTAAAGGCCCATAGTGCTGCGGTCTGGGACATTGCTTGGTCCCTCGATGGCCAAATTTTGGCCTCCGCGAGTGGGGATAATACGACAATGTTATGGCGTCCTGACATTCGGTTAATTGAGGTGTTTCAGGGACATCAGGATTTGGTGAATATGGTGAGTTTTTCCCCCGATGGCGAGATTTTGGCCTCGGGGAGTCGGGATAACACGGTGCAACTGTGGCAACGAGATGGGACTCTGGTGCAAACTCTGCGAGGACATAGGGATTGGGTCCAGGGGGTGGCATTTTCTCCCGATGGAGAGGCGATCGCCTCGGCAAGTCGAGATCAAACGGTCAAACTTTGGGACCGCCAGGGAAAGGTTTTGCAGACCCTGCGGGGACATTCGGATTTAGTGCATAGTGTGAATTTTTCTCCAGAGGGCGATCGCCTGGTTTCTGGGAGTTGGGATGGGACGGTGAAAGTCTGGAATCGAAACGGCAGTCTTTTAGCAACTTTAACCGGCCATCAAGGACGAGTTTTTGAGGTCAAATTCAGTCCCAAAGGTAAGTTAATTGCTTCTACGAGTGCAGACAAAACGGTGAAATTGTGGGATAGCGATACTTTTAATTTAGCTGCTACCTTAGAGGGACATTTGGATGAAGTGAATAGTGTGAGTTTTTCTCCCGATGAAGCAGCGATCGCCACCGCCAGCGATGACAATACGGTGAAAATTTGGAGTCGTAACGGAGAATTAGTAAACACTTTAGAAGGACATCGAGATAAAGTATTATGGGTGAGTTTTTCATCCGATGGTAAAATTATAGCCTCCGCCAGTGACGATCGCACGGTGAAAATTTGGAGTCGCCAGGGTCGCCTTTTAACCACCCTAGAGGGACATCAAAACCGGATTGCCGGGGGAAGTTTTAGTCCGGATGGTCAAATTTTAGCCTCCGCCAGTTGGGACCAAACGGTGAAACTATGGACGATTGCCGACATTTCCCGAGAGAGTTTAGACGGTGAAGGCGATCGGTCCAAGTTAGATAAACTCTTAACCTTGGCCTGCGATCGGTTACATGATTATGTCACGTACAC
>CAYUEH010000611.1:0-3539 GCA_964442465.1 uncultured Laspinema sp.
GCCCGTGGTTGAAACCCTTGGTATATGCAGTTTTCAAGGTGCATTTGCGCGAACCTAGATTAAAGATACCATTACAGCCACCGACTTGTAAATAGGTCAAATTCATTTTCCTCTCAAATCATTGCTCCATATAGCTTTCAGGATTTGCGCGAACCGGCTGGAAGGGGGAAAAGCACTTAACGCCTTATCCCGTCGGGATTTCAGCCCCAAATTTTGCCCCCTTCTTTTTTACAGCTAGGGGTTCGCGCTGAATCTTAGGCGAAAAAGATGGTCGAGTCCCTCGGTTCTACTCCCCCGATGCGTTCTATTTTACCTTGGCAGCAGGCGCAGAGGAAGAAAAATCGAATATTGTCCTCATCGGGTTTGATTTGTTTACTCAGGCGCATCCGCAGTCTCTGGTACTGAGTCTGGTTCAAATCGCACTCAAACATCGAAAATTGCACCCACTGTCCATAGGACTTGAGAATATTGTGAATTTTCGTGCGTCGTTTGTCCTCGGAAATATCGTAAGCAATCACAACATACATCATCCTTCTCCCAACTGTTCTGCAAATTCACCCCAATCCCCCCTCAGCAACCGGCAGTTTCGCCAATTTCCCGGGAGGGGACGATTATTTCAACACCAAGGGCGGATATTGGTCGATTTCTTCCATCAAATACTTCGCCATCAGTCGTCCTTGAATTTCAAAGGATTCTTGATAAGTACATTTTTTCCCCATCACCGGATGGGTGAAATCCGACTGTTTTTTCTGTTCATAGAGTCGCAGAAAGGTTCGTAAGGCTTCTGGAGTCAAAGAGACGGCATTGCTAATCGGTTCCGTGGTAAATTCCGCTGGCGTAATGATGCGATTATTAATTGCATTCAACACCATCGCATCGACCACAATTGGGCGAAATTCTTCCATCAAATCCAGGGCTAAAGATGGGCGTCCATAGCGTTCCACGTGCAGATATCCGAGATAGGGGTCAAATCCTACAATATTTACAGCACTCTGGATATCATGGCTGAGTAAAGAATAGCCTAAACTGAGCAGAGCATTCACCGGGTCCGTGGGAGGACGACGGCGACGGGCTTCAAATCTGAATCCTTCGCTCCGAATTAAGGCATCAAAACATTGGAAATAGGCAGCACTTCCAGCCCCTTCTAATCCGCGCAAGGAATCAATCGTTGCGGTTGATGTTAGGGAAGAAAGAATCTGTTTCAGGCGGTCCGTTGCCGTTTGGAAATTCACATCGGTTCGTTCTCGCTGTTTGCGTAACAAAGCAGTCCGATAGTTCTTGAGTTTCCCCCGAATAAACCCCCGCACCAAATGCAGAGATTTCTCCGTTTCTCCCGCTGCCTGCCATTGGGCTTTGCGAACAAAAATATTCTTAGTTAGTTCCGGTTCTAATCGTCCTAAATATCGTCCCGTTGTGGTTAAAAAACTCAAAGGAATATGGCGATTGAGCAGTTCCGTCACCACTGCGGGGGAAACAGTAGCCCGTCCCATAATCACCACCCCTTCGATATTAATTAACGGCACATCCAGCAATTTTTGCTTGTTAGCCCGAATATTTAATCGTTCATCAGTCTTGCCAATAAAACAGTCATCTTGAGTGATATAAACTGTACCCACAATTCTCTCCTAATTTCAATCTAAAATGTCTCAATTCTCCCAAATCCACCTCCGGTCCCCTCCCCTTGGCAAGGGGAGGGTTAGGGTGGGGTCCTCCGGCTCAAGGAACCAGAAAAAGGCTTCATAATTGACCCAATTAACTCGCTTCTTGATAGCGTTTAACTTTATCCGCAGATTGAGGCAAACATTGGCGAAATAAACTACAACCACGACAACGTTTGGTATAGATAGGGGGTGGCATGATTCCAGTTTGGAGGAGGTTAGAAATGGCTTCTAAAGTGGCGATCGCCTCCTGTCGCAACTCCTCCGTAATTTCCACCGCTTGCCGTCGCCGAGTTTGGGCATAATACACATATCCACGCTCAATGGTTTTTCCCATCATTTCTTCTAAACATAAGGCTTGAGCGCAAACTTGTAACTCATCATTATCCCATTCGCCTTTCTTACCCCGCTTATATTCAATCGGATAAACTTCCCCTTCCACAGATTCAATTAAATCCGCTTTGCCAATCAGTTGATACCGTTCCGACTTCAACCAAATCGCCCGAACTTGCCAGACTTCCTCGCGATTTCCCTCTCCCAGGGTATGCACCCGTTCATGTAAATCAGTTCCTTCCAAAGTGTAGTGATTGTCCCGAAACTCCCCCGCACAAAACATCCGCCAACGGCGATGGGGACAATAAGAATATTGATTGAGTGCAGCAATGGTAATGTAATCAGAATTGTTCATGAGTTTTAATTTGTGGATAGGCGATCGGGCGCTTCCCGAAGCGCCCCTACATTGGGTTAAAACGGCCTGTAGCGGCGCTTCGAGAAGCGCCCGATCGTTATTTAAAAATCCGTCGGTTGTTGCTTGTGATCGCCTCCTATCAAGCCCCATTTAATCGCCGAATCATCCCCATTCCCATCGGCGTTTTCCGTCCTGCACCACTGTAAAGCGCAAAATCAGCTAAAACATTAATATCCTTGATAATTTGCGGGGAAGCCTCCCCTAAAATGGAATATCCCATTCCCCCCACACAGCCAATAAACTTACTCCGTTTATCGCTAATAATCTCCGAGTGAATATTCACATAAGTGGGAAAAACGTACTCCGTCAAAGACTCAGCCAGGGGAATTTGACTATATTTATTCCATCGGTGCAACAAACTATTAAATAAACATTCTCGGGTTGGCAAACAGGAATCATATTGACCCTGGCGAAAAGCCGTCGGCGTACAGAAAACCATCTCAATTTTCCGTTGACTATCCGATGCCTGTTCATATAACTCCTCATAACTGCAAAAATTCGCCCAAGGCTGAGTCACCTGTGGTGTCCCCAAAATCCGGGTAATCTGCAAATTCGCCGCACCTAAATGCCAAGGTTGTTCCGGATTCAGATTTAACCAAAGCTCCATCAAATTGTTAAATAAACCATCATCTAACAGAGAAACCCGCCACCAACAACCCATCCCCTTGGGAATGGATTTATTGTGCTGCCATTGCAACAAGTGACCGGCATTTTTTGAGGAATGGCTGATTTGCAGGGGACTGAGGGTAAAGGCTTTTTCACTCTTCTGTTCATGTAAAAAGGTCGCCAATTCTGGGTTAACGGAATTAATGAGGGTTAGAAATAGAGCATGGAGATGTCTACCCGTGAGGAATTGCGGGTAAATCGGGGAGGTGGGAACTAGGTTGATGATGAGACTATGGGGCATTTTTAATCCTTACTTTTGAGATTGTGGTGAATATTGTCTTTCAGAAGAGAGGGAAGATTAACGATTTTAGAGGAAAATTATTCAGCCTAATTTAGGGGATTGCAAAATATAAATCCTCCAAACGTTCAACTGAAAGGTAGGTAGGTGTAGGGGCGCAATGCTTGCGCCCCAGGGCGCAAGCATTGCGCCCCTACATTGACGGGGCTACTCCGTTGAGTAGTCAATA
>CAYUEH010000612.1:0-3529 GCA_964442465.1 uncultured Laspinema sp.
TAAATTCGGTAAAAAATCAAAGTCCATAACGGTTGTTTGTCTTATGTCTTATGTCCTTTGTCCTTTGTCCGTTGTCTTATGTCTTATGTTGTGGGTCTTATGTCTTATGTTGTGGGTCTTATGTCTTATGTCATTGGTCCTGATTATTCAGCAATCCAAATGACAAACGACAAATGACATAAGACATAAGACAACGGACAAAGGACCCCTTTAAGATGACGGCATTAAATAAAACGGATAGACCATGCTACGAGTCTCGTAACTGTCTCTGAGACTATATTCAATCCGAACCTCAACCCGACCTCGAACCGGATCGGGTTCGGTGTAAATTCCCTCAAGGATAATCCTCGGTTCCCACAATTCCAGAGCTTCTTCAATGTACACTCGGATGAGTAAGAGGGTTTGAGTATTCATCGGCGCAAACACTAACTCCGACAGGCGCGACCCAAAATTAGGGCGGTAAACGCGCTCCCCCAATTTGGTATTGAGGATAATCCGAATGGCTTCCTCCACATTGCTGACATCGGAACTCAGTTGCATTTTGCCCTGGACATTGATCCGTAACGGGAATGACCATCCCGTTCCGACGTAATCCCGAGGGGGTTGGGGGTTGTAATCGTTTGCCATGAAACAGTTAGTCCACAGACTTTAGTCGCTAGTTTACTAAAGTCTACAGACTTAGAAATATTCGCCAAAAGTCGAGTCTAAAGGAATTGTAGCCACTCTGTGACCTTTGACCCCGGAAGGGGTGACTACAAACTGTTCGTAGTCACCCCTTCCGGGGTCAGATTTCCTATTTACGGAGGTCCAACCAACACCGTCACCCCAGTGCCAAACACAGGTAACGCCAAGGGAACGGGCACCGGTGCTGGGACGCTCATCCCGACTGCCATTGTCATGGTGTGAGCTACGGGACGACCCATTGCCAACACCGTAACCGAAGCTGGCATCACCAAGGTCCCCGCTGCCATCGGTGCTCCGGCAACCGCATCCCCCATACAAGCAATGGGCCGTCCCATGACTAAAACCGTGGGTGCACAGGGTCCAACAATTGGACTCCCACCGGCTAGATCTCCTAATAATGCGACAGGAAACATGATTTACCTCTGAATTATGGGGCTCGAATCATTTAGTCCCCATTTTTAACGGCCTCACCGGGGACTGACCATTAGCCATAAGTCGCATTCTCCGGTATTTCAACAGTTGAGGCGAATCAGGGGTGCTAAAATCCCCGCAGTTGCACCTGCCGTCACTTGGAATGAGGCCCCGGTGGTAATAGTCGCTCCACCCACACCGGTCAAACTTACCGAACCCGTTGCCAAGCCAGTTATGGACCCGCCAGCTAGGAGATCCAATGTACCTCCCGCTTTAGCCTCCAGAGCGATCCCGGCTTGAATCGCAACTTTCGCGGCTGACTTGAGATTGACTTCCTTTAATCCACTAATTTTAACTTCACCCAAGGACTTAATCTCGACTTCTTGTTTTCCCACCACTTCCACTTTCATCGCATCAATTTTAATCCCAGACTGGGATATTTCAATACTATTCGAGCCAACTTTCAGCACGATTTTACTGGTGCCGGTGAGTTGAATTTCTCCTGCATTGACTTTGAGGGTTTTGCTGGTTCCCGAACTCCCGGTTTTCACGTTCATGTCCCCGACAGAGGTCACCTCTATTTTTTTACTGCCACTATCATCCATTAAGACCGTATGACCGCCCTCGGTTTTGGCTTCAAGTTTTTTGTTTTTATCATCTAACAGCAGGTAATGAGCCCCGCTGGTTTTCATTTCTATCTTTTTCTCCGTATCATTCAGATGCAGTTTATGTTTATCTCCCTCAACCGTCTCGATATAAATCCCTTTTTTACTGCTGCCTTTATCTTCTTCGACAAATTGCAATTTATGCCCAAGACGAGTTTTAATCGTTCTGAGTCGCACTTTTCCATCGTCAACGGATTCGGCTACTTTTTCTGGGGGTTTATCTTTGCCATTCCACACGCCCCCGATGATATAAGGTCGATGAATATCTCCATGTTCAAAGGCAACCAGCACTTCATCATTGATTTCTGGTAAGCAGTCAAATCCGCGATCGGGTCCGCCCCCGATCGCCACCACCCGCGCCCAATTACTTTCATGTTCTTCTGTGAGGGTGGGCAATTTCACCCGCACTCGTCCTAATCCGTCTGGGTCGTTATTATTAGAAACCACTCCCACCATCATGGTTTGTCCTGGTTCTAGTCGAGTTTCCGGTGCGACGGTGGTGGAAATATCATCCGCCCGCAATCCTCTAACACTAAATTCCGTGGTGTAAATGCCCTCTTGATAAAGGTGGCGAGCTTCGGTAATATAGTATTTGCCGCTATATTTTCCCATGTCGGCAAATTGGACCAGTTTGCCGGTGCGGATGTCGGGATTGCCTTCGGCAACAGCATCGGCTTGGACAAATTCTCCGCCTAATTCATTGCACAAAGATTGGGCGATCGTATCAGCTTCTTTATTACTAAAAACAGGTTTATCCACCACTATCATCGTGGCTGTGGAGGGTTGACCATTGAAGGCAGAACTGGTTTTCTTTCCCTCTTGATATTGGGTGCTGGTCAGGACTTTGGCAGAATTAGCCGTAGAAACAATCGCTTTTTTTTGTTTATAATCCCATCCGCGCACTTCCACTGAACTCACTTGTTCACTACTGGAAACTCGCACGCGAAAACTATGGATATCCTGCAACCATTTCAACTCTAAAGTGCTGCCTGCCTTGGGTTTTCTAAAATTTAGTTTTCCATCTTGAACGAACAGTTCAAATCCATTGCGGGTTGCGCGTTCCCGCAAAAATTCCATGTTGGTTTGGTTCTCTTGAAACACATAATCATGGGGAGAACCACTGGCATCAACGGTCCCACTGGTGATTCCCACTTCCCCAATCACTTTTTTCAAAATATCCGTATCGCTCATATTTTGAAAGGACCGATTATATCTCCCCCGATGCAGCCGATGTCCCACGTCATAGCCGCGAATCAGCATAGTCGCTTCTGAGGTTTCGGTAAAGCTACATTCAATGGAGGTAATCTCTCCTTTAAACAGGCTGGCAGTGGTTTTGCCTTTGGAAAATTCCTGAGCTTCAGTGGTACTGGAACTAAACCCAATTTCGATGGGTTTACCAATGGCAAATAATTTTTCATGTCCCCAGGGGTCTCCCGTCCCCGGGAAGTAGTCATTGTTAATCAGCAGGGTAAACATTCCCGGCTGATGAAGGCTTTCTTCTACGGAGATTTCTATAATATCTGCCCTTAATTGTTCAGACGCCTCGGTTCCATCTATTTTTAAACTGGGTTGAGCTAAGTAAGAGATTGCTGTCATGGTTCTTAATGTAATTTTGGTATAAATTTCTGATGATAATGAATCAATGAAAAGCGCTATTCAGTTCTAATCAACCCATCTCCCCATCCTGATAACGGTAGGTTTTTTACGAGCTAATTTTTTCAAGTTTTGGTTGTTCATAGCCCTCCGGTGATGTCTTGGGGAGGGTTGGG
>CAYUEH010000613.1:0-3523 GCA_964442465.1 uncultured Laspinema sp.
CGGAGTGCCTTTCGCAGCCAACTCGACCAACTCAGAACCGTAGGACCCTTAACGGAATGGGAAGTGCAAATGCTCCCGCGCGATCGCCAGTCATTTCCTGCTGCCATTTCTGTTTCTCCGGTTCAGGATATCCCGGGAAATCCCATTGGGTTTCGCTGGTTAATTCGCAATATTAGCGATTTAAAAGAAGCGGAAAAAACCCGCCAAGAGCTTGCCGTACAACAAGAACTACATTTAATTAAATCTCGATTTATTCAAATCCTGTCCCATGAATTTCGCACCCCCCTGAATACGATTCATCTATGCACGCAACTCCTAGAGCGATATAGTGACGGAGTAAAGCAATCCCAAAGAACTCCGCTTCTGGAAAAAATTCGGGGAACGATTAAACAAATGACCCGGCTTTTAGATGAAGTTTTGATTTTCAATGGAGACCAAGATTCCTGTGCGGTTAATTTTTCTCAAGTCGATTTAGAGAAATTTTCGGTCAAGCTAATAGCAGACTACAAACATCTCTATAAACCCGGAGAACGTTCGATAATTTTTCAGGCCATTGGAGACTATCGCTCGGTTTGTACAAACACAAAATTGCTGGTTCATATTTTTCACAACCTCCTATCAAACTGTTGTAAATACACCCCCGAATTCGGTCAAATAAACGTGCTTTTAAACTGCGAAAAGACCCAAATTGTTTTGAGCTTTAGCGACCAAGGCTTAGGAATTTTACCCGAAGATATTCCTCACCTGTTTAACATCTTTTATCGAGGGAATAACGTCGGGGATATTCCCGGGGCGGGTTTAGGATTGGCGATCGTCAAAAAATCCGTAGACTTACTTGGTGGGGAAATCTCCGTGGAGAGTCCCGTCGGTGTTGGCACAACTTTAATCATTACCCTCCCCACTACCTCAACCTCAAAATCCTTACTGTTAAAAAAGAGCCGACCCTCCCTGGGACAATAAAGTAACCTTCTTGCAGAATTGCCTCAAACAGATTGGCGTTTGATCCGGGGGATGAGAGGAGCCGTCATCGAATGAAAACCAGAGTTATAGGGGCTGCATCGTGAAAGAGGCAGCCTCTCTTTGTATCTATGGGATGAGATGAAACGTTGAGCAATCCCGGTTCCTCGATCGCCTGATTTGAGACTTTCCTGAAACTTTAAGGAGCCTTCGTGGGCGGCGATCGTCTAAGGTGGGGTGTAGTTATTGTCATGATCAGTCCTTATGCCGAGCTTTTCCTTATTTCGTCGTCCGTCGCCCGACCCGGTGATTCCTCCTGAATCGGGGGGTCTGGGGACCTTTGGTGGCGTTTATACCCCGTCGATTTTGACCATCCTCGGGGTAATCATGTATTTGAGATTTGGATGGGTGGTGGGGAATGTCGGGTTAATTGGTACCCTGATTATCGTCACCCTCGCCACTTCCATCACCTTTTTTACGGGCCTCTCCATCTCAGCGATCGCCACCGATCGCGTGGTGCGCGTGGGGGGAGCCTACTACATGATCAGCCGGTCCCTGGGAATTGAAACCGGCGGTGCCGTGGGGATTCCCCTGTATTTTGCCCAAGGACTGTCTGTCGCCCTTTATACCATTGGCTTTGCCGAAAGTGTGGTAGAGGCATTTCCCGAATTCAGAACCATGCAACGGGCGATCGCCTTATTCACCACCCTCGCCGTGGCCCTGCTGGCCATGAAATCAGCCCGGACCGCCATCCGCGCCCAATATTTCATCATGGCGGCGATCGTCCTGTCTCTGCTCTCCTTCGCCTTCGGCAGTCCCGTAGACCCGAACACGACCATCGAAATGTGGGGCGCTAAACCGGAAAATTCCGAACCTTTCTGGGTCGTTTTCGCCGTCTTCTTCCCCGCAGTGACCGGCATCATGGCAGGAGTCGGAATGTCCGGGGACTTGCGCGACCCCTCCCGTTCCATTCCCGTGGGCACCCTCGCTGCCGTCGGGACGGGATATGTGATTTATATGGGACTGCCGGTCCTCCTGGCGATGCGTGCCGATGCCAGTACCCTGATTGCCAATCCCTTAATTATGGAACAAATGGCCTTCTGGGGACCGGCCATTCTCCTGGGGGTCTGGGGGGCGACTTTATCCAGTGCCTTGGGGAGTATTTTAGGCGCACCTCGGGTCCTGCAAGCCCTAGCAAGGGATGGAATCTTACCCTCGGGTATGCGGATACTTGGGAACGGAAAAGGACCGGATGATGAGCCATTTATCGCCACCTGCGTTACCCTGGGGATTGCCGCCCTCGCCGTAGCGGTTGGGGATTTGAATATGATTGCCCCGGTTCTCACTATGTTTTTTTTAACCACCTACATGGTGTTAAATGTCGCCGCAGGCATCGAAGGCTTTTTGCAAAGTCCATCCTATCGCCCGACCTTTCGGGTCCATTGGGCGATTTCTCTGCTGGGTGCAGTCGGTTGTATCGCCGTGATGCTCCTGATTAATGCGATCGCCACCGTGGTTGCCGGAATTATCGTTCTGGGAATTTATATCTGGTTAGAACGTCGCGAACTCGAATCCGCCTGGGGAGATGTGCGCCGGGGTCTGTGGATGGAAGTCGTGCGCACGGGGATTTTTAACCTCAGTCACGAACCGGATACCAAAAACTGGCGGCCTCACATCCTGGTGCTTTCCGGTGCACCCACCCGGCGCTGGATTCTGATAGAACTCGCCACCGCCTTAACTCACAATCGCGGGTTAATTACCGTCTCCAGTGTTCTCCCTAGCGGGTCTCGGGATCCTGCCCAACAAACCCAACTCGAAGCCACAATTCGGGACTATTTAGACAAACGCGGAGTTCAAGCCTTAGTGAGATTAATTACCGCCCCGGACCCCTTTATTGGCGCGAAAAATCTAGTCGAAATCTATGGACTCGGACCCTTAGTCCCGAATACCATTTTACTCGGAGATAGTGAAGAACCCTCCAATCGCGATCGCTATTGTGACATGATCGCCAACCTCCACCAAGCCAAACGCAACCTGATTATCTTTCGGGAAAATGCCGAAAAAGGATTTGGTCAACGTCGTCGCATTGATGTCTGGTGGGGTGGATTACAAGCCAATGGCGGCCTAATGCTGATTTTGGCCTATTTAGTCCGCACCAGCAGCCAATGGCAAAATGCCCAAGTTTATCTCAAACTGGTCGTCCCCGATCGCACTGCTGCCGAATCTGCCGAAACCAATATTGCCACCTTGGTCAAACAATTACGCATCGGTGCCATTCCCCAAGTTCTGATTGCCGACGGACAGTCCTTTAATGAGATTCTCCATGAGTCTTCCCAAGACACGGATTTAGTCTTCCTGGGCATGGCCACCCCTCGCGAAAATTATACGGAATATTATGAACAATTACAAGCCCGCGCTGCTGGTTTACCCACGACTATTTTTGTCCTAGCTGCCCCAGATTTTGCCTTTGAAGAGGTGTTGACGGACAATGCGTAATCCCCAAGGCTTTGAGAAACCCAATCACTCGTTCCCTCATGTTCAACGTCCCGACTTCAGTCGTTCTCTT
>CAYUEH010000614.1:0-3519 GCA_964442465.1 uncultured Laspinema sp.
GATTGCTATAGTTTACCCCAGGGACAAGAAACCGGGTTTCTCACCCAAATTTATGATGAATTGCCCAAATTTTTGACAGAAACCCGGTTTCTCACCCATTTTGTACGGATGCCCTTTGGGTCGATTGATGTATCCATCCTCTCAACTCCGGACGGGTTAACTCTTTCGGACAGAACCGATTCACCAATTACTGCATCCAATAAAATGAACAAAGATATTGCTTTAATTTTAGCCAAACTGAAGAAAAATAAGTTATTTTCTCTGGATACCATTGCGCCGATTGTAGTGGGAATTCTGGTGTTATCTGCTTGGGAAATTGGGGTAGAAGTCACCGAAACTCCCGTATATTTATTGCCGAAACCTTCGGTCATTTTCCAGGCTTTAATTAAGGATTGGCCGATTCTGTTTCCCGCTTTACTCATTACTTTAAAAATTACGGTAGTGGCTTTTATAACTGCTGCAATTTCGGGGTTAATGATTGCAGTGTTGATGTCTCAAAGTAAGTGGATTGAGAAAAGTCTGTATCCTTATGCGATTGTTTTACAGACCACTCCCATCGTGGCGATCGCACCGTTAATTATTATCTGGTTTAAAGACTATACCTTTGGCGCTTTAGTAGCTTGTGCCTGGATTGTCGCCTTTTTCCCGATTATTTCTAATACCACCTTTGGCTTAAACAGCCTCGACCCCAATTTACGGGATTTATTTATCCTCTACAAAGCCTCACGCTGGCAAACCCTCTGGTATTTGAGACTCCCGAGTGCCTTACCCTATTTTTTATCAGGATTGCGGATTAGTGGGGGATTATCCTTAATTGGTGCCGTGGTTGCAGAATTTGTCGCCGGGACTGGCGGGACCGATTCCGGGATTGCCTATCAAATGCTGATTGCCGGTTACAATCTGCAAATTCCCAGAATGTTTGCCGCCTTATTCCTGGTGACGATTTTGGGAATTCTGATTTTTACCCTGTTATCCAAGATATCAGATTGGGTGTTAGGGGAATGGCATGAAAGTTCCTTAAAATGAGGTAAATGTGACAGAAATCCTGATAATTTAAGCGGGTTTAATCGTGGACTCGCCTGGTAATAAGTTGGGGAAACTATCTGCCTCCTCCAGAAGAGACCAAAGCTCACAAGCCTGCTCACTGACCTCGACTTCTGCACTCGATCGCAAATCTCGAATGGTCTTTTCGTCGAATAAATGAAAATATCTATCATCGAGTTCGCACAAGTCAATCGCAGCATCAAGACCGGCTAGATTTTCTTCGGGTGAGTCTGCCTTCATTTGACGGTGAATCACCGGAAGTAAAACCGGGTCGAGTTGCTGCAATAATTGGCAATATTTTTCATTTACTTGGCAGAATCGAATGACCGAAAGAAGTCCCGCCTGTTGTTGTTCGGATGAACTCGCCATAATCACGGAGATGGCAGCAACTAAGACTTCATCGGGAGGGGAAATTTGTTCCACCAGTCCGACAGCTTTCTGCCTCACGATCTCATGCTCATCTCCCAGACGGAGGAACATCCACTCTAATAACGTGCGATCGCCTTGTGGAAATTCCTGATGGCGGAGATTGGCTAAAACTTGCAGCGCCATTGAACGCACCTCCCATTCCGGATCGGCTAACAGAGTCCCCAACAGAGGCGCAACGACGGGGTGATCTAACTCTCCGAGGGCGATCGCCGCATCATATCGAGTATCATTCCGTTCAGATAGAGTTTGGGTTGCTGCGGTTGCCACTTCTAACGGCCATTTTGGCATGGAATGACGCGAATCCCAGTCCCCCACGCTCAAATTGTCACCCCCAACAGAATCCGTAAGGGTTTTGTCAGTGAAATGAAGATGGGAGTCGATCGCGCAAATCCCTTCTATGATTGCATCCTTAAACTCTGTGGCTGGCCCTTCATCGGAAGCGAAACAGCCGATGAATCGGGTTCCTCGCAGGGTGGTGCCTCGAAAGGATGTCCCATTCAAACGGCAACCGAAAAACTCAACTCCCGACAAATCCAAGCCCTCTAATTGAGTATTTCTGAGATCACAACAGATCAAAGTATCATGGGGTTGGAGGGAGACTGGACAGGACCTTCCTTGCCAGTTCTCCCCTTTATATCGAGTGATTTTCTTGTCATTTTGCTGAATCATAGTCATGGCTTATTTTCTTAGTTGATATGGCCAAGGTCTAGCCGATTTAGGCAGACCAAACGCCTTACTTCGTGGTCATGGTATGGACTCCATCCCAGTCCTCTGGCGGTGGCTTATGCCCTTTTCCAGTGGCCATCTAGCATTACTCTCTACCTCAACCGACAGAAACCTGCTATAATAATAACCAATCCTGAGCCGAATACAATACTTTATTCAGCGAGTCATCATGGATAATTCTCCCTTACAACGCATCACCATCGACCCAGAAATCTGTCATGGTAAACCCTGTATTCGCGGGTTACGCTATCCGGTGGAATTTTTACTAGAACTCCTCAGTTCCGGCATGACCCATGCTGACATTTTAGCCGATTATGAAGATTTGGAAGAAGCGGATATTTTAGCCGTCTTACTGTTTGCTGCCCGTTTAAGTCAGATCAAGCGAGTTTATACCCTAGCATCATGAAATTTCTAGTTGATGCTCAACTCCCCAAAAGATTAGCTCGTTTTCTCCAAAGTGCCGGATATGATGCCATTCACACCAGCGATCTACCCCAGAGAAATGCTACCCGTGACTCGGACTTAAACACCTTGTCAATTCAAGAACAGCGAATTTTAATTAGTAAGGATGCGGATTTTGTGGAGTCATTCTTGCTCCAAAAGCAACCTTATAAACTCCTGTTGATTTCTACGGGTAATATCAACAACAATGAATTAGAGAATTTGTTTCAAAAAAACTTAGAACAAATTACGGTACTTTTAGAAACCCACAATTATATCGAAATTAGTCGGGATACAATCATCATTCATCAATGAGTCTATAAAACCCCGCACCCTAAAGGACTCTGTTGGTTATAGGGGAGACCTAACCCCCCAACCCCCTTCCCTCTTAGGGAAGGGGGAGCCGGAAAGCCCCTCCAGCAATAAAAAAAGTTCCTTATTCTCCCTCTCCTTGAAGGAGAGGGCCGGGGGAGAGGTGGAGAGGGGTTTGGGGAGAGGTCTCTTTCATGATTCGCCAACAGAATCCTAAAGAAAGGGTTGGGCTATACAGACAAAGCTACAGAGTAAAAACGACTTTTTAACTCCGGATTTGGTATTACTTCGTTGTCATCGTATGCACACCATCCCAGTCCTCTGGCGGTGGCATTTTCATATAATCTTGCGCTCTTTTAATGTGAATTTTTACCGCTTCGTCTTCGGGATAAATTGCGCCAGCCGATTGAAAGAGGGTAATCGATTCCACGAATTTTCTGGAGATATAGGCGGCACGTCCGGCGCTATAAAAGTCTAGGAATTTCTGTTTTTCTGCATCTATGGGAGTCTGGCGATCGCCGATTAATTCATAAATCCCCACCGCCTGATTTTTCCCCTTCACCCGAA
>CAYUEH010000615.1:0-3517 GCA_964442465.1 uncultured Laspinema sp.
AGTAGGGTGGGCAATGCCCACCATAATTGTAGGGTGGGCATTGCCCACCCTACAATTACTCGGTGCGGCCTTTTTAATCAGTCACCTGGGATGAAGAGGGGTTAAGATTTCCCCAACTCATCCCTCCTAATTTTCATCGGATCAGGTTAAAATTTCAGACAGCCCAGTAGATTCAGAATTTTATCTTCATCTTCTAAATTTCCGACAATGCGGCGCACGGGCAAGGGCCACATTTTGACCAGGGTAGGTGTAGCGGAAACTTGAGCCTGTTCTGCCTGTTCTGGATGTTTAGAAACATCAATCACTTTCAAGGTATAGGGATAGCCTAAAGACTCTTCCAAAAGCTGGTGTAAGGTCTTAAGGGTTCTCTCCGTTGCTCCTGTATGACCCGAAACAAATAACCGGAGCACATATCCTTGAGTCGGGGTTTGTTCGGACAAAGTCAACCTCAACTTCGGGGATAAATTCGGGGGGTGAACGCTGCCCTCGTCTGCGGTGGATTCCAAGCGGACAATCAGCTCATGATTCTCCCACAATTGGGGAAACTGCTGACGATAGGTGGCTAACACCATTGGATGACATAACTCTTCCGACCAAGGCGCGATCGCCCAGGTCATGTCCTCCATTTCAAAGATAGCATTCAGCAGGGCTTGATAGCGCAGGACGGCAGGAGAGGCGATCGCGGAAGTTTGCACTTGTCCGGTATAAGGATCAAGCCATCGGTCCACCGTGGCGGTATAACAAGGAACCAGGAAATGGGGGGGTTCCATTAACCCTAGCCATTCTTGAAGGACGGCACATAAGTTCAGATGCCACCGATTTTTTTTGCTCGGGTCGATACAGTAAATTAGGTCTCCACCGGGAGTAAACAGAGCAATCCCCTTAAATAATTGGGGAAGAGAAGAGGATGGGTTTTTCAACAACTCGCGATCGATTGGATATGAGGTGGGGAATCTATAGCATTCCTTGCAGGATTTATAACATTTTTATCTCCTGCAGTATGTTCTGGGAGAGGGGTTGGGGGTGAGGATCTTCCACAACGGCACCTCATGACCGCTATAGCCGTCCTAAAATTTTGTGTAACAAACCAAGGGAGCAAGAGGCTCGCTCTACGGTAACAAACCAAGGGAGCAAGATGCTCCCCCTACAACCGTTTCAATTTGGAATCGATGTTCCCACTCATTTAGGGTTGCTATCGGCAATTGAGAAACTGTTCAGGACGAAACCCACCGATGGAAATCACAGGTATGACAGGTCCGCGATCGCCCGGTTTGGACCTCTTAACATTCATCACGACTCGCGCAACCCAAACACCTGAGTTTCTGAATGTTTAAATTCGGCCTCGGAGCATTTGAGCCAGTTCATTCGGTGTCGGTGACTGTTCCAAGGCAATCTCTTCGGTAATCCGACCTTCTTGATACAGCTCATAGAGCGATCGGTTCATCGTTGTCATGCCTTCATAAGTATCTTTCATCATGATTTGTTGAATCTCCTCATACTGTTCTTTGAGGATATATTCCTTGATGACATCGGTATTAATCAGAATATCATGGAACGCTGCCCGCTTCCCATCGGTGGTTTTACACAACAACTGGGCAATAATCGAAACCAGAATTTCCGACAGCGAAACCCGAATCGAAATTTGCTCTTCCGCTGAGAACATATCCAAAATCCGAGTTAGGGTTTTCACTGCACTATTCGTATGCAGCGTTCCCATGACTAAGTGACCCGTCGAGGCTGCTTTAATGGCAATAGAGACGGTCTCCTTGTCCCGAATTTCTCCCACCAAAATCATGTCCGGATCTTGGCGCAACGCCCCTTTGAGCGCATTGAAAAACTTCAGGGTATGCCGACCCACTTCCCGGTGTTTAATCAGGGATTTCTTGCTTTCATGAACGAATTCCACCGGATCCTCAATCGTGATCATGTGATAGGCGAAATTCTTATTCATGTAGTCAATCATCGCCGCCATTGTGGTAGACTTCCCCGAACCCGTCGGTCCCGTCACCAATACCAAACCCTTGTGATAATGGCAGACTTTTTTAAACACTTCAGGCAAGTTTAGCTGCTCCATCGTCAGGATTTTGGCAGCAATCAGTCGCAATACCATCGCTGGACCCGCTAACGAGTCAAACGCACTGATCCGGACCCGCACAAACCCAAAATCAAACGCCCCGTCAAAGTCCAGGTTTTCCTGAAACTGCTGGATTTCTTCATTGCTCATACATTCCCGCAACCAACTCATAAAGGTGTTGAGATCGGTGACGGGATACCCAGCGTCTGTAATATCCCCACGTTTCCGCAAGCGCGGCAGTTCATTCACCCCGACGTGAATATCAGAAATTCCCTCTTCATTGGCACGGACCACGATGTCCCGCAAGGTCGGATGTCCGGGACTAGGGCCAGGACCTTTGGGGGCGGCTGGGGTCGCTGGGGTCGCCGGTTGCGCTGCCTGGGCTGCACCAGCCGGGGGACCCGGTGGCCGCCCCGGTGGCGGTGGTGGCGGCGGCGGTGGTGGACCTCCTGGGGCCCGCGCCCCTGGTGGCCGCCCCGGTGGCGGTGGCGGTGGTGGCGGTGGAACAGGTGGACGTTGGGATTGTGTCATGACTCTATCTCTTTAACGAACAGGGATTAAATTTTAGGCAATTGGCTCAGTCTAGGGAAAAAGGGAATCCGGGGAGTCGAGTAAGTCTAGCAATCAATGGAGTGGATGTATTCTAATAAGATAGATCTAACTCACCCCTTTGTTTGTCACAGTTTTCCCAAAACTTGACATCTTTTAACAGAATGGGTGGGTTCCGCCTGTTGTTCACCTGCCGATCGAGCGCCCCATGCTAAACTCTCCCCTGAAAATTTTGATTGCCCTGGGAACCCGTCCTGAAGCGATTAAACTGGCCCCGGTGATCCAGGCATTCCGGCGATCGCCGGATTTCACCACCCAAGTTATTTTAACCGGCCAACATCGGGAAATGGTGGAGCAAGTCATGCATCTGTTCGACTTGCAAGCCGACTGCGACCTGGGTATCATGAAACATCAGCAAACCTTGACAGATATCACCTGTGGCAGTTTACAGGGACTTGAAAGGTTCTTGCAAGAGACTACCCCGAATTTACTAATCGTCCAAGGGGATACCACCACCGCCTTTGCGGGCGCTTTAGCTGCGTTTTATCAAAAAGTGGCGATCGGTCACGTGGAAGCCGGTTTAAGGACCGATGAGCTCTTTAATCCCTATCCGGAAGAAGCCAATCGCCGCCTGATTTCCCAACTGGCGCAACTACATTTTGCCCCCACCACAAAAGCGGTAGAAAATTTAGAGCGATCGGGCGTCACCGGAGAGATTCACCTCACCGGAAACACCGTCATCGATGCCTTACTCTCCGTCGCCTCCCGCCAACCCGACTGTCCCATCCCCGGATTAGATTGGCAACAATATCGCGTCCTCCTCGCCACCGTTCACCGCCGCGAAAATTGGGGAGAACCCCTAACAGAAATTGCCCAAGGATTTCTCAAAACCTT
>CAYUEH010000616.1:0-3516 GCA_964442465.1 uncultured Laspinema sp.
GCCCCTCAACCCCTCACCGTGGGGTCTTATGTTCGGATTGTGAATCATGACAACCACAAATATTGCGATCGCCTCGGTCAAGTGGTCCAATTGCCAGAGGAAAGCGACACCCTAAACCGTTTCCAGGTGCAGCTTTCTGGGGAAAAAACGAGAGTGATTTGTTACTCCGAACAGATGGAGCCAGTAGAAGTCTTTTTACCGCCGATGGACACCTTTGTTCCCATAGAAGAAGCCCAACAGCAAATCCGGTCGGTTACGGAAGAAAAACAATTGCAGATTGATGAGTTGCAACATTCTTTAGCCCAAGCGACCGAGACAATTGCCCGGTATAAAGACCCGCAAAAAAATCCACAAGTGTTGCAGTGGCAGCAGCAGGTCACCGAACTCAACACCAAGCTTTATGACACGAAAAAACAGTTAACCCAACTCCAGGAAGAAAATCAAGAACTCAAAGAAAAAATTGGCTGGGAATTGTCACCCTTGGGTCAAATGCAACGCTCTTGAAACAGCTTTAACTTTCAAAATTTTCTTAGCTGAGATAGAACTCACATAATAATTGCCTCACACCCCGAGCCTATTAAGGCATTTTAGGTGATGCTTTGAGGTGGCTATCAATCTTAAGCTACCAAAAAATATCCGCTAATTATTCCCCTCAAATCAGGAGATTTTTCCATGTACGCAGTATCCAACCGCAGCAATCAATCTACCCAGCAGCCAAGTCAACCCATAATCATAACCATGAGTCCCGAAGAATTTTGTGACCGATTTTTACCGTTGCGTCATCCCGGAGACAAACTGAATGCCCGTTCTGGCCGTCGTTCCCGCTGTCTCCGGTTTTTGTCGGCAGTCTTGACTAAGTTCACGGGTCAAACCATCTCAGAATCGCGCATCGATAAATGGGGGAGTGGTTTGACCTTTGCAAATACTCCTTGCCCATTTACAGCACTTTTGGCATTGCTGGCCCAATTCCAGGCGGAGGAAATTAAAAAAATTGCCAAATATTTTTAAGGGGAGAATGTAACTGAAAAAGGACAGTCGCTTACTCAAAAATTTAGGTTATAGTGAAGAAAATTAAATCTTTAAATTTTCTGAAAAATCGCCCTCGTGTTCGGGGCGATCATTCAAGTGCCACCGAGATTTAACACCTGATAGCTAAATCCAATCACCTGAATATTTCCATCTGCTGTATGACCAACTTGGAGGCAATTAAGCCATAATTTGAAGGAAAAGATATTCATGCCAAAAAAGTCCTAATTCAATTGTTCAAAAAAAAGCGCGACCGCACCAACAGGCCCGACCGCGCTCATCAAGATGCAACGTAAATTTAGAAATCGTTAGGGCTGGAAGTAGAAGAAGTGTCGAAATCGGAATCAGCAGGTTTGCTTCCAAGCAGTTCTAACCGTCGGCCTTTTATGACAGGTCGAGAACGAATTTCTCCGGTGTTGGGGTCGGTCCATTCATCTAGCTTAAAAGAGCCAGAAATGCCGACAGTCGAGCCTTTCCGCAGGTAGTTGCCAGCTACTTCGGCAGTTTTCCCCCAGAGTTCGATGGCAAACCAATTGGGTTGGTCTGAGCGAGAGTTTCGATTCACGGCCACAGAAAATTTGGCAAGAACTCGCCCGGACTCAAAATAGCGAAGTTCGGGGTTTTGGCCGACTCGTCCGACAATGTGAGCAGTATTCATAAGGTCAATTCCTGATTTAATTGTGTTCAGGGCAACGGCGCGGACGCGCCCCAACCAAGTAATGGAATTTGCGACGAAAGATAAAGGACGACTTCCGCCATCGTTAACCCAAAAAAAACTAAATGTAGAACCATTCGTATAAAATGCCTCTACATTTAGCTTTAAGTCTAAATTCGCGTAATTCTTAACAAATTAAAGGTCACTGGCTAAGACGAATCCCACCAACGCTTCCGCTTTTTGTTCGTGGGTCATTGAGGAGCGCCCTGGGATTTTGTGGTGTTGGGCTAATTTCTTGAGCTTGGTTTTCCGCTGGCTCAGAAGGTCCCCTAAACTAGCTAAGGTATTTTCTTCAGGGTTTACGGTAGATGGTTTAGTGGCATCCATTGGTTCGAGCATTTCGAGTTCGGGTGCAATCGCCTCATTCGAGGGAGCCGGGGTGGGGGTTGATGAGACAGCGGCGGTAAGCGGAGCTATGTCGTAGGCGATCGGCTCATTCGATGGAATTCGCTCGGGGCTGGCGGTTGGTTTCTTCAAGGCGGTAAGCGGAGCTATGCCGTAGGCAATCGCCACGGAGGATGGAGCCGGATCCGGGGTAACGATCGCCCCCGAAGATGGAGTCGGAGCCGGGGTAGCAGTTGATGGAACAGCGGCGATCGGGTTGAGGGGTGGAGATGTAATCGCCTCCGCAGATTTAGAAGAACTGTTGCTCGGGAGTGATTGCTCAGAAATATTGGTTGGTGTAGAATTCATCTCAGGGTTTATCACTTCGTTCACAATCTCAGACAAGCTAACGGAGGGCAAAGTGGAAAAAGTCAAGGTAGCCACTCGTTTCTTAGGTAAGAGGCTAGTCCGAAATTTTCCACCCAGATAGCGAACTTTTTGTGCAAGGGCGGTCAGTAAGTTAGGGTCAAACGAATCTAGTTTGACGATGTGTGGGTTTAAAATGACAGCATTCATGGTAATTAAAATTGGATAGACATCATCGCAGTAGCGCACTCGCGCCCTTGCCCGGTCTAGTTTCTTGTAACCTTTTTTCTCGAATAAGCCATCACCCCTAAAAAATACAAATGGGACAAGCCAAGATTATTGCCATTTTTAACCAATCCGGGGGGGTGGGAAAAACCTCTCTCACCCATAATCTGGGATACCACCTGGCATTGAGGAAACGAAAAGTTTTGTTAGTGGACATGGACCCCCAAGCATCGCTGACGGTGTTTTTGGGGTTAGAGCCATCGGATCTGGAGGAGACAATTTATCAATCCTTGATGGCAGCCGAGCCATTGCCTATTCATAGCGGACTGTATCAACAGACCTTAGATTTAGTTCCCGCCAACATCAATTTAAGTGGAGCCGAACTCGAATTAGTGGTGGCGGATATGCGAGAATTGCGCTTGGTCGATGCGCTCGAATCGGTCCGAGAAAATTACGATTTTATTTTGATTGACTGCCCACCCTCTTTAGGCATTCTCAGTTACATCAGTCTGGTAGCGGCTTCCCACGTTTTGGTGCCGATCCAAACCGAATTCAAGTCACTCAAGGGAACTGAATTGCTTTTGCAGACGATTTCCCGGGTTAAAAGCCGAGCCAACCGCCAACTGCAAATTGCTGGATTTATCCCGACGATGTACGATGGGCGAACGGCCCAGGCGGCTGCTTGTGTTGAATCCATTCGCCAATCTCTCTCGAAAATTGCTCCTATTTTTCCAACGGTCCCCCGTGCAGTGGCGTTTGTGGATGCTTCTTCCCAACAACTTCCTCTAGCCCTGTATCAGCGGACTCATGGAGCCATTCAAGTTTTGAAAGAAATCGCTAAACTCCTAGATTAAAAATAA
>CAYUEH010000617.1:0-1869 GCA_964442465.1 uncultured Laspinema sp.
CTCCCCATCCTCCCCATCTCCCCCATCCTCCCCATCCTCCCCATCTCCCCCATCCCCACAAACCGACGGGTCAGCCTAAAATAACAATAAGTCAGGATTTACGCATAATCTCCAGTCGGACTGATGGAGTGCGTAAGTCCGAACAATGAGTGAAGACGGGTTCATTGAGCCCGTCTGTGATAGTAACGGAGTTTAACTGGGGTTTGTAATGTCAGTATTGGCAGCGATCGCGGTTCTGGCGATGCTTATTTTCGTTCACGAACTGGGACACTTCATGGCAGCCCGATTACAGGGCATTCACGTTAATCGTTTCTCAATCGGATTTGGGCCCATTTTATGGAAATACCAAGGCCCAGAAACCGAATATGCCATACGGGGGATTCCTTTGGGGGGCTATGTTGGCTTTCCCGATGACGATCCCGAGAGCGAAATTCCTCCCGATGACCCGAATTTGCTGCGTAATCGCCCGATCCTGGACCGGGCGATCGTAATTAGTGCCGGAGTCATCGCGAACCTGATCTTTGCCTATCTGCTGTTAGTCGGACAGGTGGCAACGGTGGGGGTGCAAGACTTTGACTATCAACCGGGGGTAAAAATTGCCCAAGTGATGTCCGATGAGACTGCTGCTCATCGGGCGGGGATTCAGGCTGAAGATATTATATTGCAAGCCGATGGAGAGGAATTAGGCGCTTCTGCACAAGCGGTTCGCTCTCTGATGGAGATTATCCAAACCCATCCTGAGCAAGTTTTGGAACTCCAAGTGCTGCGGCAGGATGAAACCTTTAGAGTACCGATTTCTCCGGAACGCGATGAAAGCGGGAAAGGGATTATTGGCGTGCAACTGGCTCCTCACGGGACCCTGATTCGTCACCGCGCCGACAGTATCCCGGCAGCGTTTGGGGAAGGTGCCGTTGAGTTTCAACGGATTACGGTGTTGACGGTGCAAGGATTTGGACAGTTAATTCGCAATTTCCGAGAAACTGCGGATCAAGTGTCGGGTCCCGTGGCGATTGTGGCGATCGGGGCAAATATTGCCAAGTCTGATGCGGGAAATCTGTTCCGATTTGCGGCATTAATTAGCATTAACCTCGCGATTATTAACATTTTGCCGCTTCCGGCCCTCGATGGCGGGCAGTTGGCATTTTTGTTAATTGAAGGTTTGCGCGGTAAACCGTTGCCGACTCATATTCAAGATGGGGTGATGCAAACCGGGTTAATGTTGCTGTTGGGATTGGGGATTTTCCTGATTGTTCGGGATACGGCCAATTTAGGTTGGGTCCAACAGTTATTTCAATAAAGGTAATGAAGGATGACGCTATTGCAAGCGGTTCATCCTTCATTCGTTCGGCAATTTTTTACTATGAATATTACTCGGAAATGGGCGGCGACGAAGCAACGGGCGATCGAGATTTTAATTCGGTTGAAGCGATTGTATCCGGAGGCGGATTGTACGCTGAATTATGAGACGCCGGTGCAGTTATTGGTGGCGACGATTTTATCAGCACAATGTACGGATGAGCGGGTGAATCAGGTGACTCCGGAGTTGTTTCGACGGTTTCCGGATGCACAGGCGATCGCCCGTGCGGATATTGAGGAGTTGGAACAGTTAATTCGTTCCACGGGGTTTTATCGGAATAAGGCGAAAAATATTCAAGGCGCTTGTCGGGCGATCGTGGAAAAACACAAGCATCAAGTGCCAAAGCGGATGGAATTGCTGGTGGAGTTGCCAGGAGTTGCCCGCAAAACGGCCAATGTTGTCCTAGCAAATGCCTACGGGATTAATCAAGGGGTGACGGTGGATACCCATGTAAAGCGGTTATCCAATCGGTTAGGATTGACGGAAAATAGTGACCCGGTGAAGATAGAACG
>CAYUEH010000617.1:1969-3512 GCA_964442465.1 uncultured Laspinema sp.
TCCCCTGATTTGGGGTAAAGAAACGACTAAAGTCGTTACTACGAACTCAGAAACTCTTTTTTCTCTTGTTTGTAGTAACGACTTCAGTCGTTATCCCCTGATTTGGGGTAAAGAAACGACTAAAGTCGTTACTACGAACTCAGAAACTTTTTTCTCTTGTTTGTAGTAACGACTTTAGTCGTTTCCAGATTATTATTCACCACTTTAACTGATTCGGTGATTGACATAAAATTCCATCAAACCTCACCTTTGCTCAAGGATTGTAAATGGTGATTGGGGTCATAAACCGTTCCGTCTGGCATGATTGCTCCGGTTAAATCGGCCCCGGTTAAATCGGCCCCGGTTAAATCGGCCTCGGTTAAATTTGCCCCACTTAAATTAGCTTCACAGAGCTTTGATTCAGATAAATTTGCTCCTTGCAAATCGGCTCCTTGCAAATCGGCTCCAGATAAATTAGTGCGAATCAAATTAGCCCTTTTCAAATTTGCCCCTGTAAAGACAACGCCTTTGAGGATGGCATTAGCAAAATTGGAGTTGTATTTGGGGTGTTCAAACTTGTCTGAGCGATTAACTGGAAATTTCGGAAGGGTTGAGGTAACAATTCCTTGAATTTGATTGGGCGAAGTTTTCATAAATTTAATCTTTATTAATTCAAGTGAAGTTTGTCTTCAACCGTCTCTCGCATCAGATTCGGGTGAGTCAGCAGTCTGAGTCCAGTGTGGTTTTCGGCCTGGAGTGGACAAAGAGGAGTGGGCGATCGCCTGTTTGTGGGTGGAAGGGTCCCGCTGGATTCGAGAAGCGGAGATCTCAACGGTGGATCTAGCAAGGGGTTCACTCCAGTTGGAACGGATCCTTCGGTGATGGGGATTCCCCCATGTCTCAACTGGCTCCCATCCTGAGCAAGATTCTCGGGTTGGCTCAAGTGGATCCGAAGCAGATGCCTCGGGTCAGCGCTGTTCCGGCTGGGGGTAAGGGACCTTGACGACCCGCAACAGCCGCTCAGTTACGGTATGATTGGGAAAAGAGTAACTCGGTTCAGGATACGGAACCTGGACCATCCGGCGGAGTTTCCATCTGGCCCCTACGCCCTGGGTAGACTGGTCCTTGTTACGGATTTCCGTAGGTGGAGGAAGAAATTTGCTAAAAATTTGAAAATTATATGAATTCATCTTGCAACTCTCCACCAATTAGAGTTACAGTAGATATGGGTACATTAGAATAGTGGTTTTGCGGTTTGGGGCACGTTTGTGTCCCAACCTTTTCTTTTGTAGGGGGGCTAGGGGTCAAGATTAAAGGATCCATAGATTAAACCCAAAAGATTATAGAGGTTTTGCTGTGTTTGGGAGCTTCCGTTGGCAAGGTCCCAGGAACTCAGTTCATTTAAAAGGTTGCATTTCCCTGGCGGTTTGGAAAATATCCAGGGTACACTTGCAATAGGGTCGGTATGAGAACGTCCTGAACGGGGTTTTGAATAGTGGTTGGGACCTTGCCTGGTCCTGAACGGGGTTTTGAATAGTGGTTGGGACCTTGCCTGGTCCTGAAC